>CAZTJP010000136.1:0-6023 GCA_964613895.1 uncultured Thiotrichales bacterium
CGGCGATCGATGTGGAGATGTTGCGGCATTGCTTGCTGGGGACGGCGCATATTGCGGGTTACAGTATCGATGCGAAGGTGCGTGGAACGGAGATGATCTATCAGGCCTGTTGCCGGTTTTTGGGTGTCGAGCCGGTGTGGCGCATGGCGGATGTCGATTTTCCTGTGGCTCGGCGCGATGTGGAGTTACGGGCGGGGGATCCGGATGTCTGTGCGTCAGTGCTGGGCGCTTACGATATCGAAGCGGACAGCAGACGGTTGGGGCAGTTGTTGTCCGATCCGTCTCTGGATGTGGCGTATTGGTTCGACCATTTGCGCAAGCACTATCCGGTCCGCAGGGAATTCACATTGGAGCTGGATGAATAATCACTGGTAACGCCGGTGCGCCGCATTGGGCCGCTGCTGGCCGCGATCGACTGCCGGATCATGCCTCCGCAATGGCCGGTGCGTAGGGGTTAGAGACATGCGGGAGGATTCGGGCTAGACTCCCAGCCCGGTATTCACCTCGACAGGAATCACCCGATGGAACTGATGGAGCCGCAGCAAGCGGAGAGCCAACTGGACAAGGTTTCCGCGTTGCTCAGAAGCGGACGGCTCAACCCTGTCCGGCAGTTGCTCAAGGCGCTGACGCCGGGTGAGATTGCGCATTTGCTGGAGTCGATGCCGCCCAATCAGCGCAAGCTGGTGTGGGGGTTGGTGGATTCCGATGTCAGCGGCGATGTGCTGGTCGAGTTGGGCGAGGAGGCGCGCGCCGGTTTGATCGAGGGAATGGGGACCGGCGAGTTGCTGGATGCCACCGAGGGCATGGAGACCGACGATCTGGCCGATCTGGTTCAGACGTTGCCCGAGACGATCACTGAGGAATTGCTCAAGCGCATGACCTTCAGTGACCGGCAGCGGCTGGAGTCGGTGCTGGCCTACGATGAGGATACCGCCGGCGGACTGATGAACACCGACACGGTGACGGTCCGTTCGGACGTGACCATCGATGTGGTGTTGCGTTATGTACGTGCCCGCGGGGAGTTGCCGGATCATACCGACGCGTTGATGGTGGTCAACCGCTTTGGCTATTACCTGGGAACCTTGCCGTTGACGCGGCTGGTGACCTCCGATGCCAGCCGCACGGTCGAGGAGGTGATGGACAAGGAGGCGCCGGCGATACCGGCGGATACGCCCAAGTCGGAAGTGGCGAGTATTTTCGAGAAGCGGGACCTGGTCAGTGCGGCGGTGGTGGATGATGCCGGTCGTTTGCTGGGGCGGATCACGATCGACGATGTGGTCGATGTGTTGCGTGATGAGGCAGGGCACAATCTGTTGAGTCACGCCGGTCTGAACGAAGAGGATGACATCTTCGCGCCGGTGATTCCCTGTACTCAGCGGCGGGCGGTGTGGCTGGGCGTGAATCTGTTGACGGCATTGCTGGCGTCGTGGGTCATCGGACAGTTTCAGGATACCTTGCAGAAGGTGGTGGCGCTGGCGGTGTTGATGCCGGTGGTGGCCAGCATGGGCGGTATCGCCGGGACGCAGACGTTGACACTGGTGATTCGCGGGCTGGCGTTGGATCAGGTCACCCGGGACAACCGAGGCTGGTTGCTGTTCAAGGAATTGGCGGTGGGGTTTCTGAACGGGCTGATCTGGGCGGCCGTGGTCGCGTGGATCAGTATTCTGTGGTTTGGCGATTATCAGATCGGCGCCATCATTGCCGCGGCGATGGTCATCAACATGCTGGTGGCGGCACTGGCCGGCGTGACGATTCCATTGGTATTGCGCTCGTTGTCGATCGATCCCGCGTTGGCCGGCGGCGTGGTGCTGACAACGATCACCGATGTGATCGGTTTTCTTGTTTTTCTGGGCCTGGCGACGATCTTTTTACGATGAATCCTTCTGTGGCCGCCCAGTATCGGCGGGGCCGCTGGCTATCCCATCAGTTGTTCCAGTAGTGCGTTCTGCGCATACAGGCGGTTGCCCGCCTCTTCCCAAACGACGCTTTGCGGGCCTTCCAGTACCTCGGTGGTGACTTCTTCGCCTCGGTGGGCGGGCAGGCAGTGCATGAACAGGGCGTCGGGTTTGGCCTGCTGCATGAGCCGGCTGTCGACCTGGTAGTTGGCGAAGGCAGCTTCGCGCGCTGCTTGCTCTTCTTCCTGGCCCATGCTGGCCCAGACGTCGGTGACGACGAGGTCGGCGTCGCGGGCGGCGATCATCGGGTCGCGCTCCAGAGTGATGCGGGAGCCGGCGGCGGCCATGATATCGGCGTCCGGATCATAGCCTTCGGGGCAGGCGATCCGGAGTTGGAAATCGAAACGGATGGCGGCGTTGATGTAGGAGTGGCACATATTATTGCCATCGCCCACCCAGGTGACGGTCCGGCCCTGGATGCTGCCGCGCTGTTCCTGCCAGGTCATCATGTCGGCCAGTAACTGGCAGGGGTGGAAACGGTCGGTCAGGCCGTTGATGACCGGCGTCAGCGAGTGGCTGGCGAAGGTTTCGAGCATGTCGTGGTCGAAGGTGCGAATCATGACGCCATCGACCATGCGCGACAGCACCCGAGCGGTATCCTCGATGGGTTCGCCCCGGCCGAGCTGGGTGTCACGCGGCGAGAGAAACAACGCCGCGCCGCCCAGTTGCGCCATGCCCGCTTCGAACGAGACCCGGGTACGGGTAGAAGCCTTGTCGAAGATCATGGCCAGCGTCTTGCCCTTGAGCGGGATGGGTTGCTCGCCCGCCTGACGCAGCGCTTTCATTTCGATGGCGCGTTCCAGCAGTTGTTGCAGTCGTTCACTGGAGAGGTCGAGCAGGGTGAGGAAATGTTGCACGCTCATGGGTTCTGGTCTCCTTCATTGTCTTGCAGGAATTCACGCACCAGCCGGCTGACCGAGGCGATGATCGCGGTGGCCTGTTCATCGCTGATGATCAATGGTGGCAGCAACCGCACTACCTGTCCGGCTGTGACATTGATCAGCAGTCTTTCCTGCTCGAGCGCCTGCTGCACCAGCGCGGCGCAGGGACGATTCAGCTCGATGCCGATCATCAGGCCGGTGCCACGAATATCGGTAACGCCATCGATACCGGCCAGTGACTGGCGAAATCCTTCCAGCAACCTCTGGCCCCGGGCAGCGGCCTGATCCATCAGTCGTTCGGATTCGATCACGTCGATCACGGTCGCCGCAGTGCGGCAGCCCAGCGGATTGCCGCCAAAGGTGGAGCCGTGTTTGCCCGGCCCGAACAGGCTGGCGGCCTTGCCGTTCGCCAGGCAGGCCCCGATGGGGAAGCCATTGCCCAAACCTTTGGCAAGGTTCATGACATCTGGAACGAAGTCGTGGTGCTGAAAGGCGAACCAGTGACCGGTACGGCCCATGCCGGTTTGGACTTCATCGAGCATCATCAGCCAGTCGTGCCGGTCACACAGGGCACGCACGGCAGGCAGATAATCGTCGGCGGGCAGGTTGACACCGCCTTCACCCTGTACCGGTTCGACCAGGATGGCGGCAATGTCGTCATGTGCTTGCGCAGCCGCTTCGATCGCATCCACATCGCCATAGGGGATGCGGATGAAACCTTCAACCAGCGGTTCGAAACCTTGCTGGATCGCCTGATTGCCGGTGGCGGACAGGGTCGCCAGGGTGCGGCCATGGAATGAGCCTTCGCAAACCAGGATCTTCGGTGTTTCGAGGCCTCGGGCATGACCATGCAGCCGCGCCAGCTTGAGCGAGGCCTCATTGGCTTCGGCGCCGGAGTTGCAGAAAAAGACCCGTTCCATGCCGGCGATCGCGGTTAGCCGGTCCGCCAGCTTCTCCTGTTCCCCGATGTGGTAGAGATTGGAGACGTGGATCAGTTTTTTCGCTTGGTCGGCGATGGCTTCCGCGACTGCGGGATGGGCATGCCCGAGCCCGCAGACGGCAATACCGCTGAGTGCGTCCAGATAGCGGTTGCCTTGCGCGTCCCAGAGATAGGCGCCCTCGCCATGGGAAAAATGGATGGGTAACGGTGCGTAAGTACGCATCAGGGAGTTTGTCATGGCCCGAAAAACGAAAAAAGCGGCAGTGATGGCTGCCGCGCATAAAAAGTCGAAGATACTACAGTGGAATGAGGGAATCAAAAATGGTACTCGCGGCGCAAACGGGAAAAACCCAGTAAGATACCGCGCATGTCCGATCTCAATGCTTTCAATTCCGTCGAGCTGGGTGTCTTCGCCAGCCGTATCGAGTCGATCTGCGAGGAAATGGGGGCGCAACTGCGGCGCTCGGCCTTTTCGCCCAATATCCGTGACCGACTGGATTATTCCTGCGCCATTTTCGATGCGACCGGCGGCTTGTGTGCCCAGGCGGCGCATATTCCGGTTCATCTGGGCAGCATGGCCTACGCGATGAAGGATGTGGTGGGACGTTTCGATTGGCGCGACGGAGATCAGGTGATCCTCAACGACCCTTTTCTTGGCGGTACGCACTTGCCGGATGTGACGCTGATCCAGCCGGTTTTCGTGGCGCAGGCTTTGGTCGGTTTCGTCGCCAATCGAGCGCATTATGCGGATATCGGCGCGGTGTCACCGGGGTCGATGCCGTTGTCGCGTTCGATCGAGGAGGAGGGCTTGCTGATTCCGCCGCAACGCATCGCGCGTCAGGGCCGGGTCGATCGCGCAGCGGTGGCACGCATTGTCTCGGCGACCCGGAATGCGGTGGATGCCGCGGGCGATCTTCAGGCCCAGATGGCTTGCAACCGGCGAGGAGTGGAGCGGCTGACGCAGTTGGTCGAATCGTTGGGGCAGGATGGTTATACAGCGGCGCTGGCGGCACTCAACCGCTATGCGGAAAAGCTGGCGCGTTCGGTGTTACGGCGATTGAAACCGGGAAGCCATGTGTTCCGTGATGTGATGGAAAGCGACGGCATCGGACGCGATCCGGCCATCATCGAGGTGAGGTTGCGGCTGTCGGCAGGCCTGCTGGAGGTGGATTTTTCCGGCTCGTCCGGGCAAGTGGCGGGAAATATCAATGCGCCGTTGCCGGTGACCGTTGCCGCGGTCTGGTATGTGTTTCGTTGCCTGATGCCCGCTCAGGCACCAGCCTGTGAAGGGTGTTTTCGCCCGTTGCGGGTGATTGCGCCCGAAGGATCATTGCTGAATGCCCGATCGCCGGCTGCGGTGGCGGCGGGTAATGTCGAAACCAGTTCCCGGGTGGTGGATGTGATGCTGGGTGCATTGGCGCAGGCGTTGCCCGATGAGATTCCCGCCGCCAGCCAGGGCACGATGAACAATTTTGCTTTTGGCAGCGATGGCGATCAGCCCTGGGGTTATTATGAAACGCTGGGGGGCGGCATGGGGGCGGGGGCCAGACATGCGGGTTTGTCCTGTGTGCAAAGTCACATGACCAATACCCGCAATACGCCGGTCGAGGTGCTGGAAATGCGTTATCCGGTGCGAATCGAACGTTATGCGCAGCGGCGAGGCTCGGGGGGCAAGGGCAGGCATCGCGGTGGCGATGGTCTGATTCGGGAATACCGTTTCACCGAGGCGGCACAGGCGACATTGCTCACGGAACGGCGGGAGGTTCGGCCTTGGGGGCTGGCCGGTGGCGGGGCTGGCCAGGTGGGGCTGAATCTGCTCAACGGTCGGCCGCTGGCGGCGAAATGTCAAATCGATCTGCATCCGGGTGACAAGGTGACGATCGAAACACCCGGTGGGGGTGGTTGGGGTGTGGCCTCATGAATGCATTCGTTCTGACGGTGTTGATCGCACTGGTGGCCTGGTTTTGGGCGAGTAACCTGCGCGCCCGCGAAAAGGCCTGTGAAATCGCCGAAAAAGCCTGTCAGGTGACGGACGTTCAGTTTCTCGATGACACCGTGTCCATTTCCCGGTTGGGTATCGGCCGCAATCGCGCTTCCGGCCATCTCAGCCTGCAAAGGGTGTACAGCTTCGAGTTTACGCTGGAAGGCGCCCGGCGCTATGAGGGGCGCGTGGCCATGCAGGGTGAACAGGTCAAGGCGGTGCATCTCGATCATCCTGGTGGAGCGATCGTTATGGAGCCGGGCCAG
>CAZTJP010000137.1:0-6015 GCA_964613895.1 uncultured Thiotrichales bacterium
ACGGCTTCATCGCCGTGCAGGACAAGGACGGCAATGAATCCTACACCCGCCGGGGCGACCTCAGCATATCGCCGGAAGGCATACTGAAAAACGGCGCTGGCTTTCCTGTCATGGGCAATGGTGGCCCGATAGCCATTCCCCCGTTCGAAAAACTTTTGATTGGTGAGGACGGCACCATCTCGATCAGACCACTGGGCCAGTCCGAAGCGACCATGGCGGTGATCGACCGCATCAAGCTGGTCAGACCCAACGTCAGTGACCTCGAGAAAACCCGTTCCGGCCTGCTGCGCCTGACCAGCGGCAATGATGCCGACCCCGATGCCCACGCCAAACTGGAAACCGGCGCGGTCGAGACCAGCAATGTCAACGCCATGGAAGCCATGGTCAACATGATCGAACTGGCAAGACAATTCGAAATGCACGTAAACGTGCTCAAGCAGGCGCGAGAAATGGATGCCTCGGCGGCAACGGTCACACGAATGACCTGATGACGCCCACTCGAATCAGCAGTCTAAATACCTGAACCCAACAGAACAGCAAACGGATTTGAATCATGAATAGAGCACTATGGAGCGCAAAAACCGGCCTGGATGCCCAACAGACACGCATGGCCGTCATATCGAACAACCTGGCAAACGCCAACACCTCGGGCTTCAAGCGCGACCGTTCGGTTTTTGAAGATCTCATCTACCAGAACGTTCGCCAGGTGGGCGCCCAGTCATCGCAGGAAACCCAGCTACCCTCCGGGCTCAACATCGGTACGGGCGTACGCGTCGTCTCCACCGAAAAACTGTTTACCCAGGGTGGCCTGACACAAACCGGCAATTCGCTCGATGTCGCTGTTCAGGGGCGTGGCTTTTTCGAAATCCTGACCCCCGACGGCAGCACGGCCTATACCCGTGACGGTTCGTTTCACCTGAATGCCCAGGGACAGATCGTCACCTCTTCGGGCTTCACGCTGCAACCGGGCCTGACCGTGCCACAAAATGCCCAAAGCATCTCCATCGGCGTCGACGGCACTGTATCGGTCCAGGCTGCGGGCAGCGCGGAACCAACCCAGATCGGAACCCTCCAGCTGGTCGATTTCATCAATCCCGGCGGCTTGCAGGCCGAAGGCGGCAACCTGTTCAAGGAAACCGCCTCCAGCGGTTCACCACAATCCGGAACCCCCGGACAGTCGGGGCTGGGCACACTGTCACAAGGATCACTGGAAACCTCCAACGTCAACGTCGTCGAGGAACTGGTCAATATGATCGAAACGCAACGCGCCTACGAACTCAATTCAAAGGCAATCTCGACCACCGACCAAATGCTGCAATACGTCAATAACAACCTCTGAATGTCATTCACATGAGTAATACCAAGACGCTATTATTCCGGCTGCTGCTGCTAACGATGGCGGGCAATCTATTGAGCGGCTGCGTGGTGTATAACCAGCCACTCAAGGATCCCTCCTATATTCCGCCGATGCCGCCACCACCGCCCCGGCCCGATCCCCGCCAGCAGGCGACCAGCGGCTCGATCTACAACGCCAGCACCAGCCGTTTTCTGTTCGAGGATTTTCGCGCCCGGCGGGTGGGTGACATCCTGACGATCACTCTGAAGGAAAAAACGGCTGCAAGCAAAAAGGCCAGCACAGAAACGGCCAAAAAGTCATCCGCATCGATGTCGCTGCCCAAGCTGTTCGGCCGGCCGGTCAAGGCCGGCGGCGCCAATATTCTGGATGCAGAGGCCAAGGGCGATACTTCGTTCAGTGGTGAAGGCGGCAGCAACCAGAGCAACAGCCTGGAAGGCAGCATCACCGTGCATGTCGTGCAGATTCTACCCAATGGCAATCTGCGGGTGCGTGGTGAAAAACTGCTGACGCTCAACCAGGGATCGGAAGTGGTCAAGGTAACGGGCATCGTCCGGCCACAGGATATTTCATCCGGCAATACGATTCCTTCCTACAAGGTGGCCGATGCACAAATCACCTACAAGGGTAACGGCATGATCAACAGCGCCAATCGCGCCGGCTGGCTG
Organism: uncultured Thiotrichales bacterium; assembly: GCA_964613895.1. GTDB lineage: Bacteria > Pseudomonadota > Gammaproteobacteria > UWMA-0217 > UWMA-0217 > HyVt-560. The sequence continues at coordinate 2,023 of CAZTJP010000137.1, forward strand.
ACGCGCTTCTTCCACAGCGACCTGTGGCCCTATTGACCGCCGTGACGCACCATCACACTGAACTCTGACCGACAACCGACTGTGACCGAAATGACTTTCAACCGACTTTCGACCCTGTTTCTGATCCTCATGAGCACTGCGCTCCTACCGCAGCCTTCTCACGCAGAACGCATCAAGGATCTCGCCTCCATCGCGGGCGTGCGCGACAACCAGCTACTGGGTTATGGCCTGGTAGTGGGACTCAACGGCACCGGTGACAAAACCGGCCAGACACCGTTCACCCTGCAAAGTCTGAAAAGCATGCTGGCGCAATACGGCGTCACCATTCCGCGCAATCTCAACCCGCAGGTCAAAAATGTCGCCGCCGTGTCGATTCAGGCCACCCTGCCACCATTCGTCAAGCCGGGCCAGCGGATCGATGTCACGGTCTCCTCACTCGGCAACGCCAAAAGCCTGCGGGGCGGCAGCCTGCTGATGTCACCCCTGAAAGGGGCCGACGGACAGGTTTACGCCATTGCCCAGGGCGAGCTGGTGGTCGGCGGGCTGGATGCCGACGGTGGAGACGGTTCGAGCATTGTGATCAATATCCCCAGCGTCGGACGCGTCCCCAATGGCGCCACGGTGGAGAGAGTCGTCAACAATGCGTTCAACCTGACCGATCAGCTAGTGCTCAACCTGCATACGCCCGATTTCACCACCGCCCAGAATCTGGAGAAAGTCATCAACGCCAAGCTGGGCGCCGGCGCAGCCAAGGCGATCGATGCGGTGTCGATCAAAATCGCCGCGCCGCGCGATCCGGATCAGCGGGTATCGCTGATGTCGATGATCGAAAACATGGAAGTCACGCCCGGCGATGCGCCCGCCCGGATCGTGGTCAACTCCCGTACCGGCACAGTGGTGATCGGCTCACACGTCACCGTCATGCCGGCTGCGGTCAGCCACGGCAGCCTGACGGTATCGATCACTGCCGATCCGATCGTCAGCCAGCCGGAAGGCTTTTCCAAGGGCGAAACCAAGGTGGTGCCACGCAGCAACATCGATGTCACGCAGGATGCAAGTCACATGTTCAAGTTCAATCGTGGCGTCACGTTGAACGAGATCGTCCAGGCCATCAATCAGGTGGGCGCCGCGCCGGGTGACCTGGTGGCGATTCTCGAGGCGCTCAAGCAAGCCGGCGCATTGCGCGCGGAATTGATCATCATCTAGGGCACGAGATCACATGGATACCTTGCCTTCCGGAATTCCGGTCACCGACATCTACACCGATTTCAACGGCCTCAACCGGCTCAAATCGGCGGCGGCCAAAAAGCAACCATCGGTCAACAAAGCTGTGGCCCAGCAGTTCGAGGCGCTGTTCCTGCAACTGATGCTCAAGCGCATGCGAGCGACCGTTGGCAAGGGCCCGCTCGACTCTTCACAGACCAAAATGGCGCAAAGCCTGTACGACCAGCAACTGGCGCTGCAATTGTCGAAACAGGGCGCCATCGGCATCGGCGACCTGCTGCTGCGGCAGATCGGAAGCCCCAATCAGGCAAAATCGCAGGCATCCAGCAAAGCAACAGCTGGCTTTCCGGCGCCACCGCGTGAACTGTTCGGTGTTCCACTGATCCGGCACACCGCAGTGCAGCAACCCGTCCATCCGGTACAAACGGCAAGCCGGTCGAAGTCCGCCCACGGCGCAACCCACAGACCGGGTTTCCGGCATGCCCCGCATCCAAACCGGACATCACCTGCTCCGGCGCAAGCAGGCAGGCCCACGCCGGTCCGGAGTGAACAATCCGGGCTTGTCGATCAATATGAACAAATTCAGGCCTACCCGGAGCCGGTCCGTTTGCCCCGGCCCAGTCAGGAAATTTCGAGTATGACGCCGTTTATCGAGCGCCTCCGCCCGGCTGCGGAAAAAGCTGCCGCCTTGCTGGGGGTCGCACCCAAAGCAATTCTGGCCATCGCCGCGCTGGAAACCGGCTGGGGCAAGCATGTCATGCGCGCAGCGGACGGCCAATCCAGCAATAACCTGTTTGGCATCAAGGCCAAAACCGGCTGGCACAAGGGTAAGACCATCGCCAGTACACTGGAGTTTGAACACGGCGCCATGCACCGCAAGCGTGAACCTTTCCGCAGCTATGCCTCACCGCAGGAATCGGTGCTCGATTTTGCGCATTTCATTCGCGCCAACCCTCGCTATCGAAATGCGCTGAAACAGGCTGGAAATGCTGAACGGTTCGTCGAAGAACTGCAAAAAGCAGGCTATGCAACCGATCCGGACTACGCCAGAAAAGTGAAAGGTGTCATGAAAACCATCGACCGGAGCACTCAATTTTCCTGGCGGGTTGCCGATAACCGGTAGAGAAGCCTGTCGATGCCGCGCAGGCCTCGAACCAGACGTTTTCCGATCAGCATCGGACTAACACGGATGTCACAACAACAAATGGATCATCATGGGCTCACTGGAAATAGGATCGTCCGCACTCAGTTCACTGCGTGTTGCGCTGGATGTCACCAGCCAGAATATCGCCAATGCCAACACCGAAGGCTACAGCCGTCAACGTGTCGACCTGGCATCCGTTGCACCGCCTGAACAAACCCGCCTGAATCCCGGAGATGGCGTTCACGTCACTTCGATTCAACGACTGTCGGACAGTTTCCTTACCGACCAGGCACGTACACTGTCCTCGGATTTCGAACGACTGGATGCCTTTCATCAACTGGCCTCACGCATCGATGCGCTGGTTGCCGACGACCAGGCCAGCCTGACGCCGGCGTTGCAATCCTTTTTCAACAGCGTCGAACAACTCAACACCAACCCGTCTTCGATCCCTGCCCGCACCGTTGTGCTCGGCGAAGCGAGCAGCCTGGTGGATCGTTTTCACGGACTCGACAAACAGTTTTCCGCCATCAACAACGAAGTCAACGCGCACATTCAGAGTGATGTCAGCGAAATCAATGCCCTGTCGAAAAACATTGCCGACCTGAACAGCAAGATCGTCGCAGCAGGCACTGGTGGCGCCGCGAATGAGCTGCTGGATCAGCGCGCCGGCGCACTCAAGAAACTGGCCGGACACCTGGCGATTCAAACTTCCGAACAGAATGGTGCGATCAATGTCTACACCGCCAACGGTGTCAGCCTGGTCAGTGGCTCCCGGGCCGATAAGTTGGAGGTGGCTAGAAATACACTGGATCCACAAACACTAGAGGTTGCCACTGCACAAGGCGAAATAAGCAGTCAGATCCGCGGTGGATCACTCGGTGGCGCCATGGATTTTCGCCGCGAAATGCTCAGCCCGCTGCGAAATGAGCTGGGGCGACTGGCCACGGTGCTGGGCGCCACATTCAACCAGCAACACAAAAGCGGCCTCGACCTGAATGGCCAGCCCGGTGAGGATTTTTTCAGCCTGGACGCTGCTCCAGCCCTTGCCAATCCCACCAACAGCGGAAGCGCGACCGTTCAATACCAACTGGCAGATCCCAAAAAACTCACTGGATCCGACTACCGGATCAGTTATGACGGCACAAACTACACTGTGACCCGACTTGCCGACCTCCGCGAAGTCAGCAACGGCGCATTGCCGGTGACGGTCGATGGACTGGCAATCGACATTTCCGCCGGTGCGCAGGCTGGCGATGAGTTCCTGTTACAGCCCACGCACGGCGCTGCGCGAACCATCGGCCTGAGCCTGAGCCACCCTTCGGAAATCGCTATCGCATCGCCGTTGCGCAGTAGCGCTTCGGTAGCCAATACCGGGACAGCCAGCGTATCCGGCCCGACCATCGTCGACCCGGCCAATCCGGCCCTGGAGCAAACCGTGGAAATCCGTTTCTCCAGCGCCAGTGACTACACCCTGGTCAACACCAGTGCGACCCCGGAAGCCGTCTTGACGAGCGGAACCCTGCCGGCCGATGGCGTGATCGAACAGAATGGATGGCGGGTCACCCTGTCCGGAACAGCCGAAGCCAACAGCGTCTTCACCGTCAGCGCCAACACCGGCGGCTATG
>CAZTJP010000138.1:0-6014 GCA_964613895.1 uncultured Thiotrichales bacterium
CCCCCCATCTGACCCCCCATCGGATGAGGTGACAGTGCAGGCAAGATTCGGGCCGGGTCTCGCTGTTTTGAGAACCGGTTCGGATAAAAATGAAAACCATCGTGACAAATGGTAGTATTTCCCCGTCAACACCTTGTCCCCTGCACCAATCAACTTCCTGAAGGAGAGATCATGGATCTCGAAAGCGCTTTGGGTTTGGGCGCTGCGTCCCAGAATCCCGCGACCGAACGTGAAAAATTGCACCTCTACATCAACCTGAAGCTCGCTTCATCCGGGTACGAGGCCCAGTTGCCGGGCCGCTCGGGTGACTTTCTCGAGACGGCACGGGATCTGCTCAGCAGCTATCGCGAAAAGAACCGCCTGCTGTCCTCATATCTCTGTCCGGTCGATCAACGCATCCAGCAATTCCTCGACAACTATCTCGGACCGGGCGATGACCTCAAACTGCCTTCGAATACGCTGATTCTCGATCGCCATGGCGTCGCACGCGAGCTGTCGCTGCCCTTTGGTGAGGATGAGTTCCATTCCGATATCGTCTCCAGCTACCGTGTCCGGCAGGGCGTGCTGCACAACCCGGCCAATGACCGGCGCACCACCAAGGGCTCGTTCCATATCGCCGAAGGGGGGCTGCCTATCCCCGGTGACAAAACGCCGACGCCGAAAAATGTCTTCCGGCAAATGCTGATCGAAGCACTGAACCCGCCGGATGATCTGATGGTGCTGCCGTTCACCTCGAAACAAAAGCACCCTGCACATGCGTTCGTCTCGCTGCTGATCCGCCCCGTGGTGTGTCCGGAGATACCAGGCGTATCACCGGAGAAGACCATGGAAATCCGCTTCTTCGCGCCCGGCAATCTGGTCAGCAATCTCGACTTCGTGGAAAGCATCTTCGGCAATGGCGGCAACCCCAATCTACCCAAATTCGACGCTGCGCTCGATGTCGAACACTGGAGCGGCCATACCGGCTGCGTCATTCTGGCGCCGCATCTCACCCGCATCAGCAAGAAATCGCTGGGACTGCCGCACTGGGACGATGCCACCGAAGCACAACGCGAATCCGGCATGTGCTGGCGGGATCCGGAAGAACCCTACAACGACGGACAGGCATTCAAGGTTACGGCCCGAGACCGTTCCGGCGTCATCGTCACGCTGCTGGCCGACAACTACTTCGGCTACTGCAAGAAAGAGGTCAAGACCCAGATCGGTTTCGCCGCCAATCTCTACGGGCTGGCCGAGGAAGAACACGCCGGTGGCGCTCTGGCCTTCCACTGCCGCAATCACGGCGAGGAATATGGCGTCGATACCGTCACCCGTGAACCGGGCTACGACTTTGATGAACTGGTGCGCCATTACGGTGACATCATGACCGTGATGCCCGAGGGCTATGGCATCGACAAACAGTATCCGGACATCATCTACGTACCACAGAATCTGCGCATGGACATGAATGCGCAAACCATCACCTGGTATCACAACGACCAGAAGCAGAGTATCCGGCTGCAACCCGGCAGAACCTACATCCAGCCCAATGGCTACAAGATCGAGATGCGCAAGCATCCTGGCGCGCCTTCGTGGCGACTGATCGGCATCGCGCCCGAAGGGACACTGTGTCACAAACCCTCGACGGTGTCGGGCGGCGGCAAATCGGAGATCTCCAAATCGATCGACGATGCCGTGGTATTCGGTTCGATCTTCGTCGATGAATTGCAGAAGGATCTCGACCGCATCGAGGAAATCATCAACTACGACTACACCCACCGCTTTCTGCCCGGCTACGAACACGAAGACCGGGATCCGACCCGCAGCCCGCTGAGCATGGAACGCAGCCTTGGCTCGGTCATCAAGCTGCTGACACCGTCGGCCATCCATGTGCCCGAATACAACGAATGGCTGGCCTCGATTCCGCCCCGCATCCTGGCGCAATTGTTCGTACTCAAGCGCTTCTATCGTCCCGAATGGGGTGACAACTGGCGCGAACATCTGTCGGTGGATGAAATCGACGGTGCGCCAGGTCACGAACTCAAGCTCAACAACCGCAAGATGGTTGGCACCTATCTGCGCGTCGGTTTCGATCCCAACCACAAATGGCGCATCTTCAAGGTGCGGCAGGATTACGTACCGGCCGAAAAGATACAGATGGAAGACGATATCACTGCTTCCGTGGTCGTTCCCGGCCGCCAGATCGCCTCATGCACCACCGGCTACCAACACAACCCCAGCGTCAAGCTGGTCTACAACTGCGAATTCCGGCTGTTCCAGCGTCCCGACGACGCGATCATCCCGGGTTATGACAAGCAAACCGAATATGACATGGCACAGCCGGGCAATTTCCTCGCCAACTACGAACCGTTGTCCGGAGACAAACTTGCCACGATCGTCGATGATGTGCTGACCTTTGGCGCCTTCACCCGTCCAATGGCCAAACTGCTGAAGAAAGCCCACAAGAAAAAGAAAGGCTATGTGGTATCCTCGGCGCATCCCCGTTTGATCGACGGTAAACCGTCCAGGAACCCCCGCTATCTGCAGACCCGGCCTGACCTGGTCGATCCGCGCCGCAGCTATATCGCCGATATCGGCGCTCGCTTCCACCGCAAACTGCCGCTGAGCGAACCTGTCTGCCACCCGGTCAACGCCGTACTCTGTGGGCGCCGCAACAACCCACCGGAAAAAGACATCCGGCCACTGGCAGTATTCAACCCGATCCATTACCAGGAACTGCCCGAGCTGTTCATGGACTTCATCTGCTCGCTCACCGGCAAGTCACCCTCGACCACCGGCGCTGGCAGTGAAGGCGCTCTGACCAAGGGGCCATTCAATGCATTGCGTCCAACCGCTGACCTCAACAATACCCTGGTATCGTTCATCCTCACCGGATACGACGGTTTCTCCAGTTCAGCCGGCTTCATTGGCCCCGACATGCGGATCGATCACGACATCAGCCTGCTGATCCCGGAGATCTGGGCCAGACTGTCGCCCGAGGAACAGCGTGCGGAGTACATGATCGAGCGGGAATATCTCGAACCATTACGTGACTTCGAGCACAATGGACAGACCGTGCTGGCCAGCCGCCTGGGTTATCGCATCACCGAACGTTTCGTCAGCAGCGTGCTGGGCAAGATATTCGACAACCCGTCAGTGGTGTTCACCGAGGAGATCCTCAAGCCCGAGATCCAGGATCTGGATGTGTTCGTCGATGGTGTCAACAACATCGTCGAAGCCCAGCAGCAGGTCGCACGACAATACCTCTCCGATGGCAGCATCGACGACGCCTGCCCGCCACTCAAGGCGCTGTTGCATATCATGGCCAACGGCAGCTATCAGGGCATGCGTGCGGACTCGCCCGAATTTCGCGCCATGTTCACCCGTGACTACCTGCTGGATTCCGACTGGTACCAGGAGCGGCTGGAAATCAAGCAGGCCAACGATATCGCCCTGTGGACTCGCCATGTCAGGAATCTGGAAGATTTTCTCGCCAAGCCCGGTTACAGCGAGGAAGCTGAACGACTCGGTATCCTCGACAAGCTCGACTACGCCCGGGCGCAACTCGAACGGGTGCGCGCGCCCGAATACCTGGAGCAACTCAATGGCACCATTGGCGCCGATCCGTTGGGTCCGGCGCGTTCCGATCAGGGCTCGATGGCGGGACGACGGGAGCAGCGCGCCGCCTGACTCAGCGTGGCGCGCGCCGCGTCAGACGATCGCCCGACCATGCCCGCACCATCGCCCAGGTGGCGATCAGAATGAACAGGCTGTGCACCAGGGTGAAATAGGAAATCACATAGACCCAAGTCCAGGGTGACTGCCAACCCCCCAGCCAGATCATCAGGCCGGTGGCCAGCAGCAAGGCCACGGCCGCCATCAGATTGAGCCCGATACCCAGACGGACATGGTAGCGGTCGATCCGGCCTTCGGATGTCTGGTGGTAGAGCCACAATAGCCAGATGAAGCCGATCACCGGCAGGAAAGTCAGATTCAGCAATGAGGCAAGCGCCGCCCGGGAGGCGCGCTGTACCTCGCTCCGCGACCTGCCCCGCATTTCTCGGCCTCGCAAACGCGACCCTGTGAGAAATGCGGACTAAGCAGTTTCCGGCTCCGCCAGGGTCACGGTTTCGCCCTTGGCGAAAAAGCTCATCACATAGAGCACCAGCCCCACCAGAAAGACCAGCCCGGTCAACTCACGCAGCCAGTAGAACAGCGCCAGCTTGTCCTGAACCACCATGAACGGCAACGGACTGTCGGAGTAACGTTGCAGATAGACCTGCAAAATACCCGCGGCGGTGAGAAACAATGTGATGAATACCATCGACACCGTCATCAACCAGAACGACCACATCTCCATCACTTGCGCCTTTTCATTGGCGGCCGGCTGACCGCGCAGAATGGGCATGGCGTATGAAATGATGGACAACACCACCATCACATAGGCGCCATAGAAGGCCATGTGGCCATGTGCGGCCGTGATCTGGGTACCATGGGTGTAATAATTGACCGGTGCGAGCGTATGCAGGAATCCCCACACGCCAGCCCCCAGAAAAGCCATCACCGAGGTACCGAGCACCCATAGAGTCGCGGCCTTGTTGGGATGCTCACGGCGCCGCTTGTTGACCATATTGAAGGCAAAGACCGTCATCATGAAAAACGGAATCGGTTCCATGGCGGAGAAGACCGATCCCAGCCACTGCCAATAACCCGGTGTTCCAATCCAGAAATAATGGTGACCGGTACCCACCAATCCGGTGATCAAGGACATTGCGATGATGATGTAGAGCCATTTTTCGATCACTTCGCGATCGACGCCGGTGATCCTGATCAAGACAAAAGCGAGAATGGATCCCAGAATCAGCTCCCATACACCTTCCACCCACAGGTGGACGACCCACCACCAGAAATATTTGTCCTTGACGACATTGTCAGGGTTGTAGAAGGAGAACAGAAACAACACCGCCAGCCCGGTCAGGCCGGTCAGCATGACCAGGTTGATCACCGTCTTGCGCCCGGTGAGCACCGTCATACCGATATTGAACAGAAACGCCAGCGCAACCACCACGATGCCAAGCTTGGTGATGGTCGGCTGTTCGAGGAACTCCCGCCCCATGGTCGGCAACATATCGTTCATCGTCAGCCTGGCGAGATCGGAGTAGGACAACAGCAGATAACCGACGATCGTCAGCGCACCGGCAATCAGAAAAATCCAGAACATCAACCTGGCCAGCCAGGGTGCGAACAATTCACGCTCGGACTCCTCTGGCACCAGATAATAGGCAGCGCCCATGAAGCCGAACAGCAGCCAGACGATGAGCAGATTGGTATGCACCATTCGTGCGACATTGAACGGAATCGCCGGAAACAGGAAATCGCCGACGACATATTGCAACCCCATGATCAGGCCAAACAGGATCTGACCAACGAACAGGCCGATGGCGGCGACGAAATAGAGTTTTGCTACGGATTGAGATTGGTATTTCATGTCACTTACCCTCTTAGCCCTGAACATTGGGTGGCCAGTTGCGCGCGGTCTGAATGCCGTCCACATATTTCAGAAACTGGGCCAGTGCTTCCAGCTCCTGGTCGCTGAAATTGAACTGCGGCATGCTGCGGCGGCCGGGAATACCGTCTTTGGGGCGACCGGCGATGAAGCCCTTGATCGCATCGGTGCTCTTGCCGAAGCGCGTATAGACATTCCCCAACTCGGGCGCGAAATAAGCACCTTCACCGAGCAAGGTATGGCAACCGATGCAATCGTTGGTTTCCCACAGTTTCTTGCCCAGCGCCACCTGTTCGGTGAGATTGGCGGAATTATCCGAGGCCGGCAGGCCACTGATGGTATCGAAGGTCAACGCGACCAGAACAAGGAAGAAAAATACCGCCCCTCCGTAGTAGATATTTCTTGCCATGCCCTTCGTGAAGGTTTCTCTCATAGCGCACCTCGGTAGTCTTGTGAGTCATTGTGCCGCCAGTGAACTCTAGGGAAGTGGCGCCGAAGCCTCCTTGATGTTGATCAAGCTGCTAGCCCG
>CAZTJP010000139.1:0-5968 GCA_964613895.1 uncultured Thiotrichales bacterium
TGGCGCTGGTTGGCTGTCTTGGCTTATAGTCCGGCGAGAGCTATCAGAATCAGTGGAGTCCATGGATACCGTATTTATCGAAGATTTGCGCATCGACGCCACCATTGGCATCTACGAGTGGGAGAAGCGCATCAAGCAGACCTTGTCGTTCGATATCGAGATGGCGGCGGATATTCGCAAGGCAGCGGCTTCGGACAAGATCGATGATGCACTCAACTACAAGGCGGTGTCGAAACGCGTCATCCAGTTCGTCGAGGACAGCCGCTTTGAATTGGTGGAGACGCTGGCGGAAAAGGTGGCGCAGTTGATTCTGGATGAATTCGATGTGCCTTGGCTGCGGCTGACGCTCAACAAGCTGGGTGCGGTACGAGGTTCCCGTTCGGTGGGCATTCGCATCGAACGCGGCGAGCGGCCGGCATGACAACGGTGCTGGTCAGCATTGGCAGCAATATCGACCGCCGGCGGAATATTCGCGGCGGCTTGGAATCGTTGCAGGCTGAAGTGGGCGATCTGTTCATTTCTCCCATCTATGAAACGCCGGCGCAGGGATTCGAGGGGGATGACTTCTATAATCTGGTCGCAGGGTTCGACAGCGAGCAGTCACCCCGGGCGCTGAACCAGCTCTTCAAGGCGATCGAGGCGCGTCACGGGCGTGAGCGCGGTGATCAGAAATTTGCGCCGCGGACACTGGATATCGATCTGCTGATCTATGGCGATCAAATCTCCAACGAAGCCGATCTGCAATTGCCGCGCGACGAGATCGAACGCTATTCATTCGTGCTCCAGCCATTGGCGGATCTGGCGCCGCTCATGCGTTACCCCGGTCGTGAAGAGACTTTCAGCCAGCTGTGGCGCCGTGCACTGACAGAAAAGCGCATGACGCCAGGTCGGCGGGTGACGCTGGACGACTGACAGTCAACCGACGCCGGCGTCGATAGGAGCCGTTGGCCATTTCGAGTACAATCCGCCCCCTTGAACGGAACGGGACCCTCAAGTGAAAGACGCTATTGAACGACTGCTGCATCACGCCCTGCAAACCCTGCATGCCGACGGCGTGCTCAGTGAATTGCCCGCGCCGGATGCGGTGGAAGTGACGCGCACCCGCGATGCCGCGCATGGTGACTTCGCCAGCAATGTGGCGATGAAGTTCGCCCGTCTGGCTGGCAGCAATCCGCGCGCGCTGGCTGAACGCATTGTTGCCGCCCTGCCCGACGACGAGGTACTGGAGCGAGCCGAGATTGCCGGCCCGGGATTCATCAATTTCTTTTTGCGCAGCGATGCGACCCGTGAGGTGGTGACCCGGATTCTGGAACAGGGCGAGCGTTATGGCGCCTCGGACATTGGCCAGGGCCAACGCGTCCAGGTCGAATTTGTCTCCGCCAATCCGACTGGCCCATTGCATGTCGGGCATGGGCGCGGCGCCGCCTATGGCGCGGTGGTGGCCAATCTGCTCGATACGCTGGGTTTCGATGTCCAGCGCGAATACTACGTCAACGACGCCGGCCGGCAGATGCACATTCTGGCCGTCTCGGTCTGGCTGCGCTATCTCGAATTGGCGGGCGAAACCCTGCCCTTCCCCGCCAACGCCTATCAGGGCGATTATGTCTGGGACATTGGCGCAACGTTGCACCGCGAGCATGGCGACCGTTACCGTCATGCTGCTGCCGAAGTGCTGGCCGACCTGCCAGCCGATGAAGCCGATGGTGGCGACAAGGAAGCCTATATCGATGCACTGATCGACCGCGCCCGCGCGTTGTTGGGGGAAGCGCGCTACCGCGAAGTCTTCGACCTGGGCCTGAACACCATGGTCGATAACATCCGCAATGACCTGATCCAGTTCGGCGTGCGTTATGACGAATGGTTCTCCGAACGTTCGTTGATGGACAACCAGGCCGTAGACCATTGCATCGAACGGCTGCAGGCGGAGGGCCATCTCTATGAAAAGGATGGCGCGTTGTGGTTTCGTTCCACCGAATTCGGTGACGAAAAGGACCGCGTGGTGCGTCGCGACAACGGCCAGACCACCTATTTTGCCTCCGACATCGCCTATCATCTGAACAAACTGGAACGTGGTTTCGGCAAGATGATCGATATCTGGGGCGCGGATCATCATGGCTATGTTCCACGCGTCAAGGCCGCATTGCAGGCGTTGGGCGCCGATCCGGATCAGCTCGACGTGCTGTTGATCCAGTTTGCCGTGCTCTACCAGGGCGGTGAAAAACTGGCTATGTCCACCCGCTCGGGCGAATTCGTCACCTTGCGCGAACTGCGGGAACAGGTCGGCAGCGACGCCGCGCGGTTTTTCTACGTCATGCGTCGTCACGATCAGCATCTGGATTTCGATCTCGATCTGGCGACCTCGAAAACCAACGAGAATCCGGTCTACTACATCCAGTATGCCCATGCACGGATCTGCTCGGTGCTGCGCCAGGCGCAAGAAAAGGGTTTCGATCGCGCAGGCGCCGATCTGGCGAAGCTGGTCGAGCCCCAGGAAATGGAATTGATCACCCATCTGGCCACGTTTCCCGAACAGGTGGAAAAAGCCGGGCTGCGTCAGGAACCCCATCGCATCGCCCAATATCTGCGGGAGCTGGCGCATCAGTTCCATGGTTATTACAACGCCCACCAGTTCCTGGTCGATGATGCGGCCTTGCGCGCTGCCCGGCTGACGCTCTGCGAAGCGACCCGTACCGTGTTGCGCAATGGCCTGGCGCTGCTGGATGTGTCTGCGCCGGAAGCCATGTAGAATCGGCCCATGGCCCGGCGACAAGCTTCATCCACCCGCAAACCGAAAGCCCGCCAGCCGGCTACCCGGAGGAAGACGTCCGCGCGCAAACCGGCGGCGCGAAAACGCTCAAGCCGCCAGAAACCTGAACGGCAGTTGCCGCTGTGGGGCTGGGTGGTGGCCGCAACGGCGCTGGCGCTGGTCATCGCCGCCATCATCTGGTTGCTCACCCTGGAGCGGCCTTCCGTCCACCGGCCTGATACCGCTCAGGCGTCTCGCTCGGTCCCGCCCAGACCCAAGCCCAAGCCGGTTCGTCCCGCACCGATCGAAGTGCCGAAAGTGGAACATAAATACGATTTCTACGAATTGCTGCCCAAGCAGACGGTGGATGTCTCCCACGAGCCGTATCGCGACAAGAACAAGCTCCAGCCCTTGTTGCAGCCTGAAGCACCACCGCCGCGGATGGTGCGAGGCGCCAGATTCATCGTTCAGGCCGGATCGTTTCGTCGGCTGTCCGACGCTGACCATCGCCGGGCGCAACTGGCGCTGCTGGGTGTCGAATCACATATCGAAAAGGTCCGGGTCAATGACGGGGTCTGGCACCGGGTGAAGATCGGCCCGTTCAAGTCGCTCGAAGAAGCCAACCGGCTGCGCACCCGGTTGTTGAGCGAGAAGATCCAGACGATGCTGGTGAATGTCGGCAAATAAACGCAGTCGTCCCCGTCGGTTCGATGAGCAACGCCGGGCACGTCGCCAGGCGAGCATTCCCCCACTCGAGTATCCGGAGTCATTGCCGGTCAGCGCCCGGCATCAGGAAATCGCTGACGCCATCGCCAAGCATCAGGTGGTATTGGTCTGTGGTGAAACCGGTTCGGGCAAGACCACCCAGTTGCCCAAGATCTGCTTGCAGGCTGGTCGGGGCATTGCTGGCATGATCGGCCACACCCAGCCCCGCCGGATCGCGGCGCGCGCAGTGGCGGCCCGGCTGGCTGAAGAAATGAACAGCGATTTGGGCGCGCTGGTCGGTTTTCAGACGCGTTTCCACAAACAGCTCGGACCTGACAACCTGGTCAAGGTCATGACCGACGGCATTCTGCTGACCGAGATTCAGCACGACCGCTGGCTCAACCGCTACGATACGATCATCATCGACGAGGCCCACGAACGCAGCCTCAATATCGACTTTCTGCTCGGTTATCTCCGCCAGCTACTCAAAAAGCGGCGTGATCTGAAGCTGATCATCACTTCGGCGACCATCGATGCAGACCGAATCGCGGCGCATTTCGGTAATGCGCCGGTGATCGAAGTCTCCGGCAAGACCTACCCCATCGAAATGCGCTACCGGCCAGCGGCCGAAGAACAAAGCCTCTATCAGCAGATCGACGAAGCCATCGATGAACTGACCGCTGTCAGCCGTGGCGATATTTTGGTGTTCCTGCCGGGTGAGCGTGAAATCCATGAAGCGTTTCGCAGCTTGCGGCATCGCCGCGACACGATGGATATATTACCACTATTCTCACGCCTGCCTGCGGCGGAACAACAGCGTATTTTTCGGCCTGGAGCACGTCAGCGGGTCATTCTCTCGACCAATGTGGCCGAAACCTCACTCACCATCCCCGGCATACGCTGTGTCGTCGATTCAGGCCTGGCGCGTATTTCCCGTTATTCCTGGCGCACGAAAATCCAGCGACTCGCCACCGAAAAAATCTCCCAGGCTTCGGCTCGCCAGCGAGCCGGTCGTTGCGGCCGCGAGGCGCCAGGCATTTGTATCCGCCTCTATGACGAGGAGGATTTCAATCAGCGCCCTGCTTTCACCGACCCGGAAATTCTGCGTACCAATCTCGCTTCGGTCATTCTGCAAATGGCCTCGTTGCGTCTCACACGGGTGGAACGGTTTCCGTTCATCGATGCACCGGATGCTCGTCTGGTGCGCGACGGGTACCGGCTGCTGGAAGAACTTCAGGCCATCGATCGCAACCGCAGGCTGACCAGCATCGGCCGGCAACTGGCGCGGTTGCCCATCGATCCGCGCTTCGGGCGTATGGTGCTGGCTGCCGCTGAACATGGCGCGTTGCGCGAAGTCCTGGCCATCGTCACCGCGCTGAGCGTGCGCGATCCCCGCGAACGACCCTACGAGCGTCAGCAGGCGGCAGATGAAAAGCATGAGCGCTTCAATGACCCGCGCTCCGATTTCATCACGCTGGTCAATCTGTGGAACTATCTCGAACAACAACATGAAACCCTGTCCCAATCCAGGTTACGCAAGCTGTGCCAAAAGGAATTCCTGAGTTACCGCCGCTGGCGTGAATGGCGTGATATGCATCACCAATTGTTGATCGCGGCCAAACAATTGAAACTGCGACCGAACGATTCGCCGGCCAAATATGACCAGCTGCACCAGTCATTGCTCTACGGCTTGCTCGATCACATCGCAGTCAAGGATGAAAAACATATCTATCTGGGTTGCCGAAACCGCAAGATCGCTATTTTCCCTGGCTCCGGTTTGGGAACGAAAACCCCAAAATGGCTGATGGCTGCCGAAATCAGTCAGACCACAAAGCTGTATGCACGTACAGTATCAGGCATCCAGCCACAATGGGTGGAACACATCGGCGCGCATTTGTTGAAACATCACTACAGTGAACCGCATTGGCAGAAAAAAGCTGCTCGCGTGGGCGGTTTCGAGAAACTCACCTTGTACGGTCTGGTCATCAATCCCAGGCGCCGAATCAACTATGCCGCGGTAGACCCGGTAGCGGCACGGGAAATATTCATTCGCTTTGCACTGGTCTATGGCGAATGGGACTGCAAGATTCCGGTCATTCGTGACAACCGCCGGCTGATCGAGGATATCGAATCGATCGAAGCACGATTGCGTCAGCGCAATCTGCTGATCAGTGATGATGATCTGTATGCGTTCTATGACCGAATCCTGCCGCCCGACATTCATTCCGGTGCGGCGTTCAATAAATGGTTCAGCCAGCAGGCCGACACCGAGCGCCTGCGTCTGACCGAGGACAAGCTGTGGCAAAATGGTGCACCTGATCGTCAGCGTATCGAAGCCTTTCCCCTGCACTGGCGCCAGGATGGCCTGCGATTGCCGTTGAGTTATCACTTCGAGCCCGGTTCCGAGCAGGACGGTGTGACCTTGAGAATTCCGCTGGCGGTCATTCGCCAGATCGACAAGACGCGTTGTGAATGGCTGGTGCCCGGCTTGTTGGAGGAGAAGATTCTGGCCATGAT
>CAZTJP010000140.1:0-5922 GCA_964613895.1 uncultured Thiotrichales bacterium
TTCGGCGCCGGTGTTGTCGTTGTCCAGGGCGGAGGCGATGGCCTTGCAACAGGATCCCGCGGTGGCTGCCAGTCTGGCGCGCGCCGAGGCGCTGGAGGCCGATTCCGTTGCTGCCGGGCAGTTGCCGGATCCGAAGTTTCGCACCGGGCTCTACAACCTGCCGTTGGATGATTTCGACATCGAGCGCAATCCAACCACGCAGCTGCGGTTGGGTTTGCAGCAGCGTTTTCCGCGCGGTGATACGCGCAAGTACCGGGCGGCGAAGAAGCGTTCGCTGGCCGAACTGGAGCGTCGTCGGGCAGTGCTGGAACGGCTCAGGATTCGGCGCGATCTGCGCAAGACTTATCTCGATGCCTGGTATCAGGCCGGGGCATTGCGCATTCTGCGTGACAGTCGCCGCTTGTTCGAGAATCTGACGGATATCACCGAGGTGCAATACGGTTCGGGCAGTTCGTCGCAGCAGGATGTGTTGCGGGCCGAGCTGGAGCTGTCGCGGTTGGATGATCGCATCACCCGGGTGCAGTCGATGGAGGAGCAGGCACGGGCAAAGCTGTCGCGCTGGGTGGGGCAGGCGGCCTGGAACAGGCTGGATGAAAATACACCCCGGATTCCCACAGCGCCGGATCGTCAGGCGATTGCTTCGAAGTTGGCGGATCATCCCGAACTGCGCGTACAGCAGGCCCGCATCGAGGCGTTGCAGCAGGATGTCGGGCTGGCGCGGGCGCAGTACAAGCCGGGCTGGATGGTCGGCGCCGAATACCGCAAGCGATTTGGTGATAATCCCGACGGCTCGGATCGTGCCGATATGGCGGCGGTGATGTTGTCGGTGGATGTGCCGTTGTTCACTGAAAAACGCCAGGACAAGCGGTTGGCGGCCAGCAAGAAGCGGCTGGCGGCGGCCGATCTCGATCAGGCCAATATTCGTCGCAAGCTGCTGGAGCGGCTGGCGCGTGATGAGTCGGCGCGGCAGCGTTTGCGTGAGCGACTGGCGCGTTACGAGAACCGTTTGCAGGAGGAGGCGGAGCAGAATGCGGCCGCGGCGCTCCAGGCCTACCAGAGCGGCACGGCGGATTTCACCGCGCTGATGCGGGCGCGAATCACCGAGCTGGATATTCATGTGCAGGCCTTGAAACTGCGCACCGATCTGTTGAAGACGCAATCCGATCTGCTCTATCTGGCGGGGGAGGACAAATAGCATGAACCGAACGCTGACGCTGGTCGTACTGGCGCTGTACACGATGGTGAGTTGGAGCACCGTTCACGCCAAGGACGATGGTGACAAGAAAATTCTCTACTGGGTGGCGCCGATGGATCCTTCCTATCGTCGTGACGGGCCGGGCAAGTCGCCAATGGGCATGGATCTGGTGCCGGTCTATGCCGATGAGGCGGGCGGTGATGAGGCTGATGTGACCATTTCGCCCGCCGTGGTGCAGAATCTTGGCGTGCGCACCGCGCCGGTCGAGCGGGGTGATTTGTCGCGGATCATCGACACGGTGGGCTATATCGATTTCGACGAATCGAAAGTCAGTCATGTGCATCCGCGCGTGTCCGGTTGGCTGGAGAAACTCACCGTGCGCTTCGAAGGCGAGGCGGTGAAGAAAGGGCAGCGGCTGTTCAATCTCTACTCGCCCGAGCTGGTGAATGCGCAGAAGGAATTTCTGCGTGCCTTGTCCAGTGGTAACCAGGGGCTGATTTCAGCATCCCGCGAGCGCTTGGCGGCGCTGGGCATCAGCCGCGGAGAGATCGCTGCGCTGGAGCGGCGCCGCAAGGTGCGTCAGACCGTTGCGATCTACGCGCCACAGAGCGGCGTGGTATCCGAACTGCCCGTGCGTGAAGGCATGTATGTCAAACCGGCGATGAAGGTGATGACTCTGGCCGACCTCTCCAGCGTTTGGCTGATTGCCGAAGTGTTCGAGCGCGAGGCCGGGGCGGTGGCGATCGGCGATCCGGCGCAGGCGACCTTGCCCTATCTGCCCGGCAAGCGGCTGCAGGGCCGGGTGGACTACATCTATCCGCGGCTCGATCCGAAGACCCGTGCGCTGAAAGTGCGCATGCAGTTCAAGAACCCCGATGAATCACTCAAGCCGAATATGTACGCGCGGGTGCGTATTGCGGCCAAACCGCGTGAAAACGTGCTGTCCATTCCGCTGGAGGCGCTGATTCGCACCGGGGACCAGGATCGCGTCATCATTGCCTTGGGCGAGGGTAAATTCAAGGCCTGTCCGGTGGTGGCCGGTATCGAGAGCGGCGACCGGGTGGAGATACGCGACGGCTTGAGTGAAAACGATCGCGTGGTGGTCTCCGGCCAGTTTCTGCTGGATTCCGAGGCCAGCCTCAAAGCCAGCTTCACCCGCATGAGTGATGATGATCACTCAGCGATGGATTCGATGGAAGAGGCTGCCGGTGATGGTTCGATGCCAGCGAAAGCCGAAGCCGTTCAGGGCACGGGCAAAATCGTTGCGGTCGATGCCGATAATCACCAGATCAAGATGCAACATGACCCGATCCCGGCGCTGGGCTGGCCCGGCATGACGATGATGTTCGATGTGACAGGGGACACTTCGCTGGACGGCTTCGGGCCGGGTGATGAGGTACGCTTCGAGCTGGGCAAGCGCGAGGATGGCTACCCGATTACCGCCTTGCATCATCGTAACGGAGACTAGGCATGATTGCGGCAATCATCGACTGGTCGTTGCGCAACCGTTTCATGGTGCTGTTGCTGACGTTGATCGTGGTGGGGCTGGGCGTCTATGCCATTCGCCAGACGCCACTGGACGCTATTCCGGATCTGTCGGATGTGCAGGTCATCATCAAGACCAGCTATCCCGGCCAGGCGCCGCAGGTGGTGGAGGATCAGGTCACCTATCCGCTGACGACGGCGATGCTGTCGGTGCCCCGGGCCACCAATGTGCGCGGCTATTCCTTTTTCGGTGATTCTTACATCTATGTGATTTTCGAGGATGGCACCGATCTGTACTGGGCGCGTTCGCGGGTGCTGGAATATCTGAGCCAGGCCGCCAGCAAACTGCCGGCGGCGGCCAAGCCGCAACTGGGGCCGGATGCCACTGGCGTCGGATGGGTGTATGAATATGCACTGGTGGATCGCAGCGGCAAATACGATATCAGCCAGCTGCGCAGTTTTCAGGACTGGTATCTGAAATACGAGCTGCAAACCGTGCCCGGCGTGTCCGAAGTCGCCACCGTGGGCGGCATGGTCAAGCAGTATCAAGTGGTGGTCGATCCGGACAGCCTGCGCGCCTACGATCTCAATCTGGCGCAGATCCGCCAGGCGATCCAGCGCGGCAATCAGGAATCGGGCGGTTCGGTGATCGAGATGGCCGAAGCGGAATACATGGTTCGCGCCACCGGCTATATCAAGAATATCGAGGATCTGCGGCGGATTCCGCTCGGCATTCGTCACAACGGCGTGCCCGTCTTGCTCAAGGATGTGGCACAGATCCGGCTCGGGCCACAGATGCGCCGGGGCATCGCCGAGCTGGACGGCGAGGGCGAAGTCGTCGGCGGCGTCATCGTCATGCGCTTTGGCGAGAACGCGCTGTCGGTGATCGCCGATGTCAAGCAACGGCTCAAGTCCCTGGCCAAGGGGTTGCCGGACGGGGTCGAGATCGTGCCGACCTATGACCGCTCCGGCCTGATCCATCGCGCGGTCGAAACGCTCAATGGCAAGCTGCTGGAAGAATTCATCGTGGTCGCCATCGTCTGCGCCCTCTTTCTGTTCCATCTGCGGTCAGCGCTGGTGGTCATTTTGTCACTGCCAGTGGGAATTCTGGTGGCGTTCATCGTCATGCAGCGCATGGGCATCAACGCCAACATCATGTCGCTGGGCGGGATTGCCATCGCCATTGGCGCCATGGTCGATGCTGCCATCGTCATGATCGAAAATGTGCACAAGCACATGGAGAAGACCCAGGTCACCGATGACAACCGCTGGGAGGTCATGTCACAGGCCGCGACCGAGGTTGGGCCGCCGCTGTTCTTCTCGCTGCTGATCATCACGCTCAGTTTTCTGCCGGTATTCACGCTCGAGGCGCAGGAGGGACGGCTGTTCGCGCCGCTGGCCTATACCAAGACCTTCGCCATGGCGGCTGCCGCTGGTCTGTCGGTGACTTTGGTTCCGGTGCTGATGGGGTATTTCATTCGCGGCCACATCACGCCGGAGCACAAGAATCCGGTCAACCGCTTGCTGATTGCGCTCTACCGGCCGGTGATCCGGCTGGTGCTGAAGATGCCGCGCGTGCTGATCCTGGTCACCGTATTGCTGGTGCTGGTGGGCCTGTGGCCGCTGGGGAAGATCGGCAGCGAGTTCATGCCGGATCTGGACGAGGGCGATTTGCTGTACATGCCCAGTGCGTTTCCGGCGATTTCCATTGGCAAGGCGCAGCAGTTGTTGCAGCAGACCGACAAGCTGATCAAGACCGTGCCGGAGGTCGAGCGGGTGTTCGGCAAGGTTGGCCGGGCCGAGACCGCAACCGATCCGGCGCCGCTGACGATGATCGAAACCACCATTCAGCTCAAGCCGCGCGATCAATGGCGGCCCGGCATGACCATGGATGGCCTCAAGCGTGAGCTGGATAGACTGGTGAAATTTCCGGGGCTGACCAATGCCTGGGTGATGCCGATCAAGAACCGGATCGACATGCTGGCCACCGGCATCAAGACGCCTGTGGGCGTCAAGGTGGCCGGGCCGGATCTGAAGGTGATCGAGCGGCTCGGCAAGCAGTTGGAGACCATCATCAAGCAAGTGCCTGGCACGGTTTCGGTCTATTCGGAGCGGGTGGCGGGCGGTCGATACGTGACCGTGGATATCGACCGTGAATCGGCCGCGCGTTTCGGTCTGAATATTGCCGATGTGCAGGAAGTGGTGCGCACCGCGCTGGGTGGCATGCGGGTGACCCAGTCGGTGGAAGGACTGGAAAGATATCCAGTGAACCTGCGTTATCCGCGTGGCACGCGGGATTCGCTGGAAAAGATTCGCAGCCTGCCGATCGTGACGCCTTCCGGCGCCCATATTCCGTTGTCCGAGGTGGCCGATATTCGGGTGGAATCCGGCCCGGGCATGATCAAGACGGAAAATGCGCGGCTCAATGGCTGGACCTATATCGATATCCAGGGGCGTGATCTGGGTTCCTGGGTGGCAGAAGCGCAGCGCGTGGTGGCCGATCAACTGGAGCTGCCGCCCGGTTATTCGGTGGCCTGGTCCGGGCAGTATGAATATATGGTGCGCGCCAAGGAGCGGTTGGCGACCGTGGTGCCGGTCACGCTGGCGATCATTCTGTTGTTGCTGTACCTCAATTTCCGGCGGTTGAGCGAAGTGCTGATCATCATCGGCACGCTGCCACTGGCGCTGGCAGGCGGCATCTGGCTGCTGTATCTGCTTGGCTACAATATGTCCGTCGCCGTTGGCGTCGGCTTCATCGCACTGGCGGGCGTCACGGTCGAGATCGGCGTCGTGATGCTGGTCTACCTCAATCAGGCTCTGCAGCGCATCGAGGAGCAGGCTGCGGATGAAGGCCGATCCCTGACTCGTGAGGATGTGCGCAATGCCGTGGTGGAAGGCGCATTGATGCGCGTCCGGCCGATCATGATGACGGTTGCCGCGATCATCGCCGGTTTGTTGCCGATCATGCTGGGGGGCGGTACCGGTTCCGAAGTCATGCGGCGCATCGCTGCGCCGATGGTCGGTGGTATGGCGTCGGCAACGATTTTGACCTTGATCGTCATCCCGGCCGTGTTTCTGGTCTGGAAGCAGCGGGGAGTGCCATCTGGTTTGACTTAGCGGCATCTGATCGATGGGTTTCGCTGCGCTCTACCCATCCTACGAAAAAACCCGTAGCTCCGTAGGATGGGTAGAGCGCAGCGAAACCCATCGATATGGTTCCCCCGACGGTGTTCGATTCGTGA
>CAZTJP010000141.1:0-5912 GCA_964613895.1 uncultured Thiotrichales bacterium
CATTTCGGAATATCCATCGATACTATGTCATTCCGCCCGCGCTGTCAGCAGAGCCCACGGAGCCATTCAATACATCCGATGCCGCGCCAGCCAGCCGGCGAGGATGAGTGAGACGCCGCCGATGATGGCCATGGGCCAATACTGGTGCAGCAGCAGGGCGTAGCTGTCGCCCTGCAGGAAGACGCCGCGTACGATGATGAGGAAATAGCGCAGCGGGTCGAGGTAGCTGAGCCATTGCACCACTTCGGGCATATTGGCGATGGGAGTGGCGAAGCCGGAGAGGATGACGGCGGGAACGAGAAACAGGAAGGCGCCGAGCAGAGCTTGCTGCTGGGTGACCGAGATTGCCGAGATCATCAGACCGACGCCAACAGCCGAAAGCAGGAACAGCAGGATGCCGAGGTAGAGCGCGCCGAGGCTGCCGCGCAGGGGGATATCGAACCAGACGAGGGCGATCAGGATGATGAAGCTGGCTTCGATCAGGCCAATGACCAGGCCGGGAATGGATTTTCCGATCAGGATCTGTGATGGCCGCAGCGGCGTCACCAGCAGCTGGTCGAAGGTGCCGGCTTCCCGTTCACGGGCGATCGACAGGCCGGTGACCACCAGTGTCACCACGAGCAGCAGCAGGCCGACGATACCGGGCACGATGAACCAGCGTGAGGTCATGTTTTCGTTGTACCAGGCGCGCACCATGAGTCTGGTGGGTAAGGTGGCGCTGCCGCGTTGTACGAGCTGTTCACGATTGAAATCGATGAGGATATTACGCAAATAGCTGAGCGCGATCAGTGCACTGTTGGAATTGCGGCCATCGAGCAGCGCTTGCAAATGTGCCGTTCGCCCCTGGCGGATCTGGCGTGAGAAATCCGCATCCATGACCAGCGCCAGCATCACTTTGCGCTGGTCGATCAGTGGCCGCAGATCCTGCTCACGCTGGATCCGGTAGCGAATGTGAAAAGTGGGCGAACCCTCGATGCGCGCCAACAGTTGGCGTGACAGGCTGCCGTGGTCGAGATTGTAGACCGCCACTGGCACATCGTTCAGATCGAAAGTGGCGGCATAACTGAACACCAGCAACTGGATGATGGGTGGGCCGATCAGTACCAGACGGCTGCGCGGATCACGCAGCAGGGCGAGAAATTCCTTGTGCACCAGCGCCAGTAGTTGATACAGCAGTTTCATGCGATGCGTTTGTGGGCCTTGCGCCGGATCAGCAGCAGAAGGATCAGCAGCATGATCGCCATGGCGCCGAGGTTGGGCAGGATCACTGGCCAGATGTCGCCCGCCAGAAACAGCGTTTGCAGAATGGCAACGAAATACCGCGCCGGCACCAAATGGCTGATGGCCTGAATGGGCGCCGGCATGGAACCGATGTCGAAGATGAATCCCGAAAGGATGAATGCGGGCAGAAAGGTCACGATGATTGCGATCTGCCCGGCGACGAACTGGTTTTTCGCCACGATCGAGATCAGCAGCCCCATCGCCAGCGCCACCAGCATGAACAGCGCGCCCGCCAGCAGCAGCACGCCGAAGGAACCCCGCAGGGGCACTTCGAACAGCAGCCTGGCCAGCAGCACGGTGAACAGCATGCCTGCCATGCCGAGCACGAAATAGGGGATCAGCTTGCCGGCCAGCATTTCCGGAATCCGCAGTGGCGTGGCCATCAGCGCCTCCATAGTGCCGCGCTCCCATTCACGCGCCACCACCATCGAAGTCAGCAACGAACCGATCAGCGTCATGATGATGGCGATCAGCCCCGGCACCAGATAGTGGCGGGAAATCACCGCGCTGTTGAACAGTACGCGCTGGTCGAGTGTCACCGGCGTATCCAGATCGAAACCGTGGCGGCGGGCGTATTTTTCCAACCAGCCGAACCAGACACCCTGAATATAGCCGGCGGTGATCCGCGCCTGGTTGGCATTCACGCCATTGACGCGCACCGCGATCGGCGCGCCGCCGGGCTGTTGCAGCCGTCGGCTGAAATCGTGACGCAGCCAGACGATCCCATCCAGACGTCGTTCCGCCAGCCCGCGTTCGGCCGGCTGGATGTTCGCGAACGTGGTGGGAATGAAATAGTCGGAGCGGCTGAACGACTCGGTCAGACTGCGACTGTCGCTGTCCATCTGTTCCACCACCAGGCCGAGACGGATACCGCGGGCATCCAGCGACACGCCATAACCGAACAGGAACAGCAGCACCACCGGCAGGATGAAGGCGATGGCGATGCTCGACGGATCGCGCAGGATTTGCAGCCATTCCTTGCGCACCAGACCGCGCAGCCGCCGATGACGCTCGCGCACGGGGCTCATGCGGCGGCCTCGTGGCGTTCGATCAAGGTAATGAAGGCATCTTCCATGGTTGGTGCGGGCTGCGCCTGACTGCGCGTCATTTGCTTGATCTGGGTTGGCGTGCCCTCGGCCAGTACGCGCCCTTCGGCCATGATCACCAGCCGGTCGCAGTAATTGGCTTCTTCCATGAAGTGGGTGGTGACCAGGATGGTCATGCCGGCTTCCGCCAGCGCGTTGGTACGTGCCCAGAATTCACGCCGGGCGATGGGATCGACGCCGGAAGTGGGTTCGTCGAGGAACAGGATTTCCGGCTCGTGCATCAGCGCAGCGGCGAAAGCCAGGCGCTGTTTGTAGCCGAGCGGCAGATCGGCCGCGTTGTGGCGGGCGAAGGTTGCCAGCTCGAAGCTCTGCAATGCCCAGTCGATGCGTTTACGGCGCTGGCGGCCCCGCAGGCCGTAGGCGGCAGAGAAAAAATTCAGGTTCTGCATCACCGTCAGATTGCCGTACATCGAAAAACGCTGCGCCATGTAGCCGATGCGCTGGCGGGCATTGGCGGCGGCATGGCGCAGGTCGTGACCGGCGACTTCCACTCGCCCGGCGCTGACTGGCAGCAGGCCGCAGAGCATGCGGAAAGTGGTCGATTTACCGGCTCCGTTGGCGCCCAGCAGGCCGAAGATCTGGCCGCGCCGGACACTGAAGTCGATGCCCTTGACGGCGAGGAAATCGCCGAAGCGCCGTTGCAGATGTTCGACCCGAATAACGGTGTCCTGCCCGTCGGCGCGCCGGGGCGTGATGGCCGGCAGCGTGATCGGTTGCTCCGCCGGCTGACGCAGCTGGCGGATGAAGGCGTCTTCGAAGCGTGGTTTTACCGGGGTGAATTGCAGCGCTGCAAATGCCGGCGCCAGCCAGAGGGGATCGGGCTTGTTTCCCGGCCACAGCACCAGCCGCAGCACATCGCCCTCGATCAGCGCGTCGGCGACGGCCGAATGGGCCTGCAGGCGGGCTTGCAGTTGTCGCGCCGAGACCCCAGGTGGTATAGAAACGTGATAACAGTCACCTTCAAGATCGGCGCTGAAAGCCTGCGGGCGATCCAGCCCCAGCAGTTGCCCTCGATGCAGCAGTGCGACGCGATCGCAGCGTTCGGCCTCGTCCAGATAGGCAGTGCTCAGCAGCACGCTCATGCCGTGTTCACGCACCTGGCGATAGACGATCTGCCACAGTTCGCGCCGCGATACCGGATCGACGCCAACGGTGGGTTCGTCGAGCAGCAGCAGTTCGGGTTCGCGCAGCAATGCGCAGGCCAGCCCCAGTTTTTGCTTCATGCCGCCTGACAGCTTGCCTGCCAGCCGGTTGGTGAATGGCGCCAGGCCGGTCATTTCCATCAACTCGCGGTAACGGGTGGCGCGGCGTCCGGGCGCCAGGCCCTGCAAGTCGGCATAGAGGTCGAGGTTTTCGCGCACGGTCAGGTCTTCGTACAGACCGAAGCGCTGCGGCATATAGCCGATTCGTGATTGTACCGCGATGGGGTCGGCCAGGGCATCGAGCCCCAGCACTTCGATATGGCCTTCATCCGGCGCCAGCAAGGTGGCGCACAGCCGCATCAGGGTGGTCTTGCCGGCGCCATCGGGGCCGATCAGGCCAGTGACTTCGCCGCGGCGCGTGGTCAGCGAAACCGCATCGAGCGCCTGCTGATGCTGGCGGCCCTCGGTAAAACTGCGCGAAACCTGTTGTAGCCGGAGCGCCGCTTCATTCATCGTGGTCGCAGACGTGTTTTCCAGGTTTGGCGTCACCTTTTCCTGCGCCTTCGTCATTGGGATGCAGCGTGATGGTGGCCGGCATGCCGAGCCGCAGTTCACCGTTTGGGTTGCAGGCGAATACGCGCATTTCATAGACCAGCCGGGTACGCAGCTCCGGGGTTTCGACATTCTTGGGCGTGAATTCGGCCGTCGGTGAGATGTAACCGACCCAGCCCGGATAAGTCTTGCCCGGATAGCTGTCGGTCTGAATGCTGGCGCCAATGCCGGGGCGCACACGTCCCAGCAGATTTTCCGGCAGGTAACTGCGTACCCACACCGGAGAGGTGAAGGCCAGGGTGAGCACCGGTTTTTGCGGCGTGACGAACTCACCGGGTTCCGCCAAGCGGTTGCGAATCACACCATCATGCGGGGCTTTCAGTTCGGTGTCGGCGAAGTGTTGCGCGGCCAGATCACGCGCTGCTTCGGCAGCGGCCAGCTCAGCGCGCGCGGCAGCGATATCCTCGGCGCGCGCGCCGGTCTGTAACAGTTTCAATTTCTGTTCGGCGGCATGTTGTTCGGCAATGGCGGCGCGGGCGTTGGCGCGTGCCAGTTCCACCGCCTCGGATGAGGCCAGCTTGCGTTGCAGCAGCTTTTTCAGCCGCTGCCAGCTGTCATGGGTTGAACGGGCGCGGGCACGGGCAGCGGCTACAGCCGCCTGGGCCGCCGCGATCTCTTCGGGGCGGCTGCCGGCCAGCAGTTTGTCCAGTTGGGCCTTGTGTGCCGCGACTTGAGCTTGCGCCTGTTTCAGCCGCTGGCGTGGCAGTGAAGGGTCGAGCCGGGCCAGTACCTCGCCTGCCTTGACACGATCACCTTCTTCGACGAGCACTTCCGCCAGTGGTTCGCTGCCGTTGAAGGCCAGGCGGGCTTCGCGGATCTCGATATTGCCATACAGCACCCAAGGGTTACGCTGGACGGCGTTCGTCGAAGTCGTGCGCCAGTAGTAGAGGCCACCAGCCAGAACAACCAGTAGAGGAAGCAGCAGCAGGGGTTTCCGTGACATGGTTTTGTGTCAGTGTGATTCAGCGGAAGGATCGAGCATAGCACGCTATTGCGCCACCACTTCAGCGGCGGGAAGCATCTCATGGATGCCGCTGGCGCAGATCAAGGGCTTGCTGTTCCTGCCATCCCGGACCAGGCGGTCTCGATCACTGCCTCGAAGTAGTCCGGTAGTGGCTTGTCCAGCAGGCCGTCCAGGCGAAGCTGAATCATTCTGATCGCCCCACCGAACAACGCTGAAGTACCCACCCACGGATCGGTCTTTTTCAATTCTCCCTGCGCCATGGCATTGGTAACGATGCCGCGAATCCGGGTGAATGGCCGGGCGTCGCAGATCAGGTTTTCCTCACGCAGAAACTCGGTGTGCTTGGCGTGGAACAGAAAGGCGATGATGTTGCGGTGGGTTTCGGTGTGCTCGAACAGCTGGCGGATGATTTCCCGGCATTGCGCCGCCGGAGATTCTACCATTGCCACGACCCCGTCGATCAGTTCATCCAACTCGTTGAGCAAGTGTTCGTAGAGCGCATGGGCGATGCCCTCCTTGCCGCCGAAATGGTTGTAGATGGAGCCGATGCTGACTTGCGCACGCTTTTGTACCTCGTGCACCGACACGTTGTGGTAGCCATTCTCGACGAACAGATCCAGCGCCGCCGTGAGAATACGGCAGTCCAGCGGCTCAGGGCAGGGCGCGTCGCGTTTGAGATAGGGCATGGAGGCATTATCGTTGCGATGCCGTAAATTGCAAACCGAGCGTGAGAATGCAGGATGGGTAGCGCACAGCGAAACCCATCATGAGCTTACCCAGGTCAACGATCACAGCTCAGGCGGCAAT
>CAZTJP010000142.1:0-5897 GCA_964613895.1 uncultured Thiotrichales bacterium
GATGATATCGATCTGCGGGGTGGGAATACTCAGAATGATGTCTGGTTTTCCAGTCCGGGCGATTCATTCGTGACATCGGCGCGGGTTGATCTCGTTTTCCATTTTGCCCCTGATGTGGCGGATTCATACCGTGCGCTGGTCGTCAGACTCAATGGCCAGGAAGTTGGACGGGTGCCGCTCGACAAGGTGCAAGGCAATGCGAAGGCACAGTCGTCGTCGATCGAGTTGCCCAGCCGGTTTGTCTTGTCCACCAATCAGTTGTCGTTTCGTCTGGAGCCACGCGTAGCCGGTGTCTGTCCGCGTTTGGCGGTGGCGGGAAAACAGGCACGGATTTCTTCCGCCAGCAAAATCGTGTTGCAGACGCGACCAGTCAAGGTTGCTTATGATCTGGCGGCGCTTCCAGCACCATTTTTCGACCCTGCTCGTCCGGAGACGTTGACGCTTCCGTTCGTGATTTCCAGACCGTTGCGTTCCAACGAGGCAGTACTGAAGGCGTCGGCCATCGTTGCGGGCTGGTTTGGCGTACTGGCGGATTATCGTCACGCTGATTTTCCCGTCGTCACTGAAGCTGGGCTTGCTCAGCGTTATGCCGTGATGTTTGCGGTGCCGGGTTCGCTGCCTTCCACGCTCGGAAACTACACCATCGAAGGGCCGTCGGTGATGTTTGCCGACAATCCAAACGATCCTTTCGGCGCCATTCTCGTGGTGATGGGGCGGGATGAGGATGAGTTGATGGCGGCCGCGAAGGCATTGGTCAAACGCGAATTGCCGGCGGGGCGTTATCACTTGTTTGCGGAAAACGATGGCACGACGCCTCGCAAGACCCATGCAGGCATTTCGCAGCTCCCGCTTCAATCGACGCTGCCGCTCACCAGCCTGAAGCATGTGGGTGCGCCACCGGTTCAGCGTGGTGAGTCGCCAAACCGGATCGATTATGAGTTCCGGGTGCCACCGGATATGTTCGACTGGTATCAGGAGAATCCGTTGATACGGGTGACGACAGCGTATGAGTATCGAGGAGCGAAGCCGCGCAAAGGGGCACATCTCGATATCGCCATCAACGACGAATGGATCGATCGGGTGCCTTTGGACGGATCGGCCAGCGGTCAGTCTTTGAGTCGTGCCGGTAATCAGATTGTCATCAAGGGCAAGCACCTCAGCACCTACCCGGCGTATCGGATACCCGGGCGGAGCAAGTTGTCCTATTACTTCGATCTCGGTGCGCCTGCCGACGAAGATCATGCCTGCGAGGGTACGCTGGTCTCGAATACGACGACGTCGATTGGTCCCGGGTCGTTCATCGATCTGCGGGGTATGGATCGTTTCGTCCAGATGCCCGATCTGGCCAAATTCATCAATCAGGGGTATCCATTTTCCCGTAGTCCGTCATTGGCCTCGATGCGGGTGTATCTCCCCGCGTCGCCCACTGCCGGCGAACTTCATGTTTTCCTCAATGCGATGGGGTTGCTGGGTTCTGTGTCGAACGGCTCGGTGGGTAACTTCGATTTGGCGTTGGCGGGTTCCAGTCGCCACGACGTTCGTGAAGATAATCTCTTTATCGGTTTGCCCTCACGGTTACCTGAGTTGAACAAGTACGCAGACTATCTTCCCATCCATTATGAAAATGGGGGCACGCGGTTGGCACCGATCTCGACGTCTGGGTTCCAGAAATTACGGAAATGGCTCAAGGGAGAGCTTACCAATGATCAGGCGCGTATCAACGAGTTGCTGGCTGATGCTAAGGATGCCGGTGGCGTGGTTGCGGGCTTTCAGTACGGGCCAAGCCGGAGTCGCTCTGGTATCGCGCTATTGGCAAACGGCAATCGACAGGCTGATATGTTGGCGCGAGCGCTGGTGAACGGTGACCTGATCGGCAATGTGCAAGGGGATGTCGCCCTGCTGGTTGATGGGCAATTCGAGTCTGCTCGAGTGCTCCCCACCGAAGGCTTCGGTGTCAACAGTGGTTTGAAAAGAACCTGGATGTTTTTCCGTACCTATCCCCTGGCCTTGTTGTTGGCTACGGTATCGATCGCTTTTGGTGGTGCCTGGCTGGTGTTTTCAAGCATGAGGCGGCGGGCAGCCCACCGTTTGGGAGCTTCAGCTCACCGACGGGAGATTGCCTATGAGTAAACATGATGCACTTGCTGCATAAGTGATTCACAAGCAATAACGAATATATCAGGAGAAATCATGTTCAAGAATACTCGCATCCTACCGGTCCTCCCGAATGACAAATTGGCTGAACACCTTTGTTCTGCGGCCTCATCGGTTACAGTGGGCTATCTGGGCCGGATTGCCTATGTGACTGCACTCGTGGGTTTATTCACAGCTACGACGGGATGGGCTGCCGATCAGTCATCATTATTCAGCGATGGTTATTTCTGGTACCGCCAGGGGCGCCTGGATGCGGCGCGGGAAAAATGGGAGGCGGGCCTCAGGCTCGAGCCCGGGAACCAGGAGCTTCGTTCGGCATTGAAGGAACTCAAGCATTTCGATCCTGACCGGATCGATACCAATCGTTTGGAGGAAGCGCGGCGTCTGGCTGCCCAGGGGCGTTATCAGGATGCCATTTCCAGCTATCGGCAAGCATTCGGTGGTGAGCCACCAACCAGTTACTATGCCCGGGAATACTATGAAACCCTCGCGGGCATCGATGCTCGTTGGCAAGAGGCTGCCAACCGACTCAAAGCACTGGCGGCGACCTATCCCAGCAACAGAAATCTGGAGTTGGCCTATGCCAAGGTATTGAGTTATCGGGAAGACAGCCGCCGTGAAGCGATTCATCGCCTGGCGGCGATGGCTAACGAGCCCGGTCTGGATGAGGGGCAGCGCAAGCAGGCGCACGAGGCATGGCGCAAGGCCTTGTTGTGGCTCAATGCCAGTGTGGACGACAAGCCGTTGTATCAAGCTTATCTGCAACGTGACCCCGATCCGGCGGTACAAGAGACATTGAACAACATTGGTCTGGCCAAGGGCGAGACGGCAGATGCATATGCGTTACTGGAAGCAGGCCAGTACCGTGAAGCGCGCAAGAAATTCCGTGAGACGTTGGCCATCGATCCGGAAAATGTCGATGCCATTGCCGGGCTTGGCATTATCGAGCTACGCAAAAAAAGGTTTTCGAAAGCGGCCCGTTTGCTGGGAGAGGCAGTGCGCCGTTCTCCGGACAAAAAGACGGCTTTGGGCAGCGCTTTGCGAGATGCGCGTTATTGGGCGTTGGTGCGGCGAAGTCGCGTGGCCTTTCAGCGTCACAAGTTCGATAAGGCACTGAAGCTGGCGCGCAAGGTGGATCAGAGCCGGCCAGGCCGGGTGGAAGGGAAATTGCTGGAGGCGGCGATTGCCAGCGCGGAAGGTAAACATCGATCCGCTGTTGCGCTTTATCGCGCGGTTCTGAAAAAGTCACGCCATAACAGGATTGCGCAAAATGGTGTTGTCCAGAATCTGATTGCGTTGCACGATGAAGACGCAGCGCGGCAGTCGATCAAGTCCTTCGGGCTGCCGGAAAAGGCCTATCAGCAGGCACTCAAGCGGCTCAGAGTGGAAGATTTGCGGCGTACTGCGATGTTTCTGGATGACCCGCGTCAGGCGTTGGATCAGCTGCATGATGCACTCGATCTCGATCCGGAAAACCCCTGGGTGAGGCTCGACATGGCGCGGCTGCTTCACCGTATGGGCCGCGAAGATGAAGCGGTCAGTCTGTTCGAGAATCTCCATAAAGCCAGTCCCACCCTGTATAGCGTCGATTATGCCCAGGCGCTTTATCATGAGGAAAACGGCCAGTGGAGCGCCGGGTTGGCTGCGATCGGTCGCATCCCGGAGGCGGCGATGACCCCAGAGCAGCGGGTACTCAAACGTCATTTATGGGCATTCAACGAAGAACGCCGGGCCTTGGATATGGTGGCGGCTGGCAGGCAGGAGGAGGCTATCCGGATTGCTCAGCGCCTCAAGGCAGCGAGCCGTTTGAGCGACCCACAAACGACGCTGGCCTATGCCGAGCTGATCGCACAAATGGGCGATCAGCGTGAGGCGTTGCGTATTGGGCGGCAAGTGGTCGACCCGGTTTTCTCGCCTGATATCGAAACGTCGATCCGGTTCGGCAATCTGCTGTTGCTGACTGGTGAGCGTGACGAGCTGAAGCGCTTGCTGGATCGAATCGAGACGCATCGCTTCGAGCAGCTCAGCCAGCGGCAGACAAAGTCCATCAACCAACTCAGGGATGGTGCGCGGTTACAGCAAGCCGATGTTTATCGATACACGGGTGATTATCCGGCAGCGCTCGAGGTATTGTCTCATCCGGCCCTGGTGGCAGAGAACCAGCAAAAATTCGATATGGCGCGTGCCGGTATCCAGTTGCAAGCAGGCCAAGCCGAACGAGCCGTGCATCAATACCGGGCGTTGGTGAATGCCGATAGAACCAATGAGTCTGCCTGGGCAGGGTTGGTGAGCGCGTCACTGGCCATGAATGATTTCGAGCAGGCGCAGCAGGACGTCCGTCAGGGCCTGCACGCAGTCCCCGGATCGCCCGAGCTGTTGGCGTTGAGAGCCAGGATTCATGAGGCCAGGGGTGAATACAGCGCTGCTTACTGGGATGCTGAATCCGCGTTGAGCATGAGTGGCGGAGGGAGTGCGGAACATTCAACGGATGCCGGGCGGCCTCAGGGTGGTTCATGGCGGCAAGGGGCACGAGCACTGAAAATGCGCCTCGATGCACAGTCGAGCAGTTATTTTTCCATCGGTGCTGGATATCGCAACCGTGGTGACAAGGGGCTCGACAAGGTTACCGAGTATGTCATGCCGGTTCAGATCAATTATCGCTTGCAAAACCGTAACCAGGTTGGGGCGGAAATCCGACAGGTGATTCTCGATGGTCCCAATGCGCTCACTGGTGTAGAGAAAAAAAGCCGGGATTACAATGTCGCTTTTTTTGGTGGGTTCCCGATTTATCTGGCCAATCCGGAGAATTTTCACCCCACGCTCGATCCTGACGGGTTGGGGTTTAATCTATTTTTCGACAGCGATCATCTGCATGCTGATATAGGATCCAAACCATCCGGATTCGTGGGAGACTCGCTGGTGGGCGATTTGACGTGGCGCAAGCAAACGTTCGATCGCGCTTACTCAGTGGGATATTCACAGCATGCGGTCAAGGAGTCGGTACTGTCCTATGCCGGTGCGCGTGACCCGCAATTTGGGGGATCCTGGGGCGGCGTGATCCGTAGTGGAATCGATCTGGGTTATAGTCAGCAAATGACCTCCAGCCTTGGATATTACACCCAGCTCGGACTTTTCAACTTGTCAGGTAAGAATGTCAAGGGCAATGATGAGAAGAATTTTCTGTTGGGTGGCTATTGGCAACTCAAGCACGGGTCGGAGGAATCCCTGACCGTGGGACTGGGTTTGCAATACCGGAAGTTCAGCAGAAATCTGCGTTTCTTTACTTTGGGGCATGGTGGTTACTTCAGTCCCCAACGTTATCTGTCGCTGTTCGTGCCGATTGGTTATCTGCATCGGCAGGGGCGTTTGAGTTATCGCGTCAATCTCGATTTGGGCGCATTTGATCTCGAAGAATCCGCCACTGCAGTTTTCCCCAACGACGCTGCGCTCCAGCAGCGATGGCAGGAGTTGGCGGCATCGCGCAATAAACTGGAACCACTTTATGATGGCCGGCAGGATAGTGGTTTTCTATACAATCTCCATTCGGAGATCGATTACCAGCTCAATCGGCAATTCTTGCTCGGTGGGTGGCTCGAAGCGAACAACGCCAGTGACTTCAAGGAGGTTACCGCGGGGATTGCGTTGAAATACTATTTCTCACCACTCGAAGACGGTCAGGGAAGCAGGCTTGGTGATACGCGCGGATTCAAGGTGGTATGGTAGGCGCGGCATATGTGGCATTC
>CAZTJP010000143.1:0-5726 GCA_964613895.1 uncultured Thiotrichales bacterium
GATCCTGTGAGAAATGTGGGCTAACCGATGGAACTGGCACCAGGGAGACTTTCATGCAACACCCAACACAGATCGACGACAGTTTGATCGCCCCTACACAACCCAACATCGAACTGCCAGCCAACTTGCGGGCTGAGCAAAAAACCCACAAGGGTACCTGCATGTTCTGTGGCGAACCACTGCAGCATGTGTTCGCCGACCTGGGCGCGACACCATTGTCCAACGCCTATATCAAACCGGAAGACCTCTCCAATATGGAGCCGTTCTATCCATTACGCGCCTACGTCTGTGACAAATGCCTGCTGGTGCAACTGGAAGAGTTCGAAACACCGGAGAATATTTTTTCCGACTATGCCTACTTTTCGTCCTATTCGGACACCTTGCTGCAACATGCGCGTGAATGGGCGGATACTGCAGTGGAACGTTTCCACCTGGACGGCAACAGTCTGGTCGTGGAAATCGCCTGCAATGACGGTTACCTGCTGAAGAATTTCATCGCCAAGCACATCCCGGTACACGGCGTGGAACCCGCCGCCAATGTCGCCGAAGCGGCCCGCAAGCTCGATATTCCTGTGACCGTGGACTTCTTCGGCGAACAGACCGCCACGAGGATGGCGCAGCAGGGATTGATGGCGGATCTGATGACGGCCAACAACGTCGTCGCCCATATTCCGGACATCAATGACTTCATCGAAGGCTTCAGAATCCTGCTGAAGCCGGAAGGTGTCGCAACGTTCGAATTTCATCATGTCCTTCAGTTGATGAAGAACCGGGCCTTCGACACCATCTACCACGAGCATTTCTGCTATCACTCGCTGTCCACCTTCAGCAAGATTCTGGAGGCGCACGGCCTCGAAGTCTTCGATGTCGAAGAATTGAGCACTCACGGCGGATCGCTGCGCGTATTCGCGCATCATCGAGGCTGCAAAGCGCACCCCGTCAGCCAGCGCGTCGCCAAACTGCTCGACAAGGAACGTGCATTCGGGCTGCAGGATCTCGATACCTATACCCGTTTCGCCGGCCTGATCCAGGATGTGAAACTCGATGTGCTGAGCTATCTGATCGATGCCAAAAAACAAGGCAAGCAGAT
Source organism: uncultured Thiotrichales bacterium (assembly GCA_964613895.1). Lineage (GTDB taxonomy): Bacteria > Pseudomonadota > Gammaproteobacteria > UWMA-0217 > UWMA-0217 > HyVt-560. The sequence continues at coordinate 1,091 of CAZTJP010000143.1, forward strand.
CGTCGGCTACGGTGCTCCCGCCAAGGGCAATACCTTGCTGAACTATTTCGGAATTGGTCCGGATATCCTGTCCTATACCGTCGACCGCAGCCCACACAAGCAGGGTCGCTACCTGCCCGGCACTCGCATTCCGATCTACGCGCCGGAGAAATTGCGTGAGACCCAACCGGATATCGTGGCGATACTGGCCTGGAACCTGGTCGACGAAATCGTTCAGCAGGTGGGATATATTCGTGAATGGGGCGGCAAATTCATCACACTCACACCGGAAATCCGGGAAGTGAACGGCGATCGCTCGTAACGCTGCCCGCATATCGATCACAACAACCATGAAATTGTCCAGCAAAGGGCTGAAAGCAGTTGCATCGCGACTGGAACAACGGGGGCTGAACTGGGCCACGGAAAACATTCCCTGGCACCAGCGGCGCTATGGTTCATCGATCACCGCCACCGATGTCGGCAAGTTCCAGTCGAACCCCGAGTGCCAGTACACGCCCGTGTTCGACGAAATCACCACCGCGCCGACCCCGCGCGAGGTCTATGACAAATCCGCGGATTTCATGCGCCTGGACGAATACGACGCGGCTTCTGCCTCGGTCCGATTCCACAGCGTGGCCGGGGCCTGGAAAATCGTCCATGGCCGCGTGTATACCAACCAGCCCAGCTGTTACTACGTCATCAATCAGGCGGGTGAAACCCTGGCCGATGTTTCCTACCGCTATCAGGACGCGCTGGACGGCCTGCCGGAAAGTCAGTTGAAGCTGACCGCCCGGCTCTTTCCCGAACCGCTGAAGATTCACGGATCAGCCGCCAGCCTCATCCTTGGTGGTGGACCGGCGATCAACATCTACCACTGGATGATCGATGCCCTGCCCCGCCTGCGCCTGATCGAGGCCATCCGTCCTTTGTCCGAGATCGATACCTTTCTGGTACAAGGCAGGGACGCCGGCTTTCGCCTGCGCTCGCTCGAACTGTTGGGCATCGATCCTGCCAAAGTGCGCTTCTTCGATCAGCAACTCATCCATGTCGAAGCCGATGAGCTACTGGTTGGCTCGGCGCCACGTGGACGGGTCAATATCGTTTCACCCGGCTGGGCAATCCGCTTCTTGCGCGAGCGATACCTGCAAGCCATCAAACCGCTACAACGCCACTGGCCCGAGAAAATCTATCTCAGCCGGCGCGATTCCAGTCTGCGCGGGGTCGGTAACGAGCCCGAGATTGTGGACTTCCTGCAGCAACGGGGATACCAGGAAATCGTACTCAGCGAATACAGTTTCGATGAAAAAATCGCTCTGTTCCATCATGCTCGCGAGATCGTCGCCATGAACGGCGCCGGGCTGGGATTCCTGCTGTTCTGCCAGCCGGGATCGCGGATACTGGAACTGCATCCCGCCGGCTATGTGAACTACGCCATGTCCAATCTCGCCACCCAGGTCGGCATGGACTACCGCTATCTGATCGTCGGCGAGGCCGATACCGGCAAGAGCGGGTACAGTGCGCAACGCCAGTCGCTGGAGGTCGATATCGATGACCTTCGGGCGCTGTTACCTGCCTGAATCATAGCCTCGCCTCATCGAGCGGATCCGGCTGCCGGGTCAATCCTGCGCCTGGGCCGAATTGGCCTTGGGGATTTCGATGGTCGCCTGGCGGCCAGCCATCACCCCTTCGTTGGCCTTGAATACGACCGCGACATCGACACCATCCGGGCCGGGCGCCAGCTTGCGCACCTTGCCGGGATAGCGCTTGCCGGCGATGACCACCTCGGCGTCATGTCCAAGGCGGATGCCACCAACGGCCGAATCCGAGACATGGGCACGCGCCACCCATTCCCCCTTGCGGGCCAGCCGCAGAACGGGCTCAGGCTGACAACGATTGATGACGACCTCGCCAGGATGCGCCAGAACGTCGATCACCACCCCCGAAAATGGCGCCCTGATCGCCGCATACCCCAGTTCGACACGCGCTTTTTTCTGGGCCGCCTCGGCGCGCCTGAAAGCGCCTTCGGCGCGTTGGAAGTCCACTTCGGCGGTTTGCAGATCCGTCTGTGACAATACGGTTCGCTCATACAGGTCTTTGGCACGCTCGAATGCCCGTTTGACATCCTCGTACCGGGCACGGGCACTTTCCAACTGGGCGGTGGCGCGATCGACTTCGGCCTGAAACAGGCTGGTGTCGAGCTTCGCCAACAGCTGGCCCTTGCGTACCGCTTCACCGGCTGTCACCGTGACCCGTTCGAGACGCCCACTGACTGGCGTGCCCAGCTCGACCACGCCACCCCAATCGACAAAAGCGGGGATCGGCCCTGCCCAGCTCAAGCCGGAAAGGACAAGCAGGATGATGACTCGAATCAGCATGGCAGTCATCGACATCGGTTTCATGGGGTTTCCTCCTGATTGCGCTCGATCCGCTCCGCCGGTTTCAGAGCGCTGAGTGCCGGGTTTTGGGTCAGATAGGCCAGCCGTTCTCTGGCCATTGCCAAGTCGAAACGGGTTTGGGCCATGAACTTTTTCGCCGCCGTTTGCAGGGTCATCGCATCGCCCAGATTGGTGTCGATTTCAAGATCATAGCGGGCTCGGGCACGATCGAGATCGAGGTCACGAAAGTCGCGTTGAACTTCAGCCTGGTGGAGCTGGCGTTGCAGGGTTTGTACTGCCTGCCATTGTTCCAGCAGCGATTGGCGCAGTGAATAACGGTGACGCCGGATGACAGCCTGCAACCGGGTCAGCGCACTGGCTTCGGTCGCCACCTGTGCGTTGGTGCGCCCGCCACGGTACAGCGGAAGATCGATGCCCAGCATCGTGGTCAATGGATCGCGCAATCCGGTTCGGCGCCGGTATTCCGCCGCCTGCAAACGCAGATAGAGATTGGGCCGGTTGTCAGCCCGACTGGCTTGAATACGGGCAGTCAGCGATTGCCGTTCCTGCTCCAGCGCGCGGAGTGTGAGGTTGTTTCGATACACTGCCTTCAACAGCGCTTCAAACGCTGGCAGGGGCTTTTTCAGGCCGGGCAATGCCGGCATTTCCAGATCTTCCGGTAACGCCTCGGGCCGATTCAATGCCAGCGCCAGCAGCGCACGTGTCTGTCGTTGCCGGTCTTCGGCGCGTTCGCGGGCCAGCAAATCCCGCTGATAGGTGTTCTCCAACGCCAGGGCGTCGATATCCGAAATCTCGCCCAGCTTGAGGCGGTCGCGCGCATTATCGGCACGCACGAACGAGATCGACATGGCCTCATTGGCGCGCGCAGCCTCGAGATCCGCGAGGATGACATCGAAATAACGGCGCATGATCCGCAGCCGCAATTGCTGCAGACGATCCTGCAGTGCGATCCTGCGGGCTTGCAATAACCGTTCGCCCGCGTCGATACCGGCACGGGTGCGGCCAAAATCGTAGAGAGTCTTGTCCAGCGTCAATACCGCCCGCGAGTCATCGTGATCCGGGTAGGGACTATCGGCATCGGGCTCGACCCGCCGGGCTTGCAAAGAGAGATCGATGGCCAGGTCATCAGCGGCCCGGGCCATGTCACGACGCGCCTGGGCGGCTTGCCGGTCGGCCTCTGCCTCCGCCACCAGCGGATGATTCACATCGACGGCCGCCAACGCAGCTTCGAGCGTCAACGGCTCGGGCAAGGCTGTCTCGGCCGCGCCGGCGTCCGTCAGGCAAAGCGCCACCAACACCAACCATCCAATGAAGCGCAACTATTGCCCCCTGTGCTGACGTTTGAAGCGGGTGAATCGCATCTTGCGGTAATGCCCTTCGGCGACGAAGCGGCCCAGCAGCAGAAATTCCTCCTTGCTGCCCACCGCGCCGGTGTAGCGCGCGATCTTGTTTCCTTCCAGGTCGAAAAACAACACCACCGGCGTGGCGCGAACCCGATATTCCTTGAAGGCGAAATCCTTCTGTGACATTTCCTTGCCGGAGAAGTCCTTCACTGGCAGATCACCATCGATATCGACCGCGAACAAACGGAAATGGCGCCGGAAGTACGCTTGCACATCCGGCTGATTGAGAATGCTGCGTTTCATCCGATGGCAAAACGGGCAATCGTCGGCTTCGAAGAAAATCATGATGCCTTTCTTGCCCGCCGCTCGCGCCTCGGCCAGTTCGGCCTGAAAATCGCCAAAACTGTCCTCGAAGAAGAATTTTTCAGGATCTCGACCCGCCCCCAGAGCGAGATTCCACAACAGCAACAAGATTAGCCCGGTGGTGGGTAATTTTACGATCGATCTGCGCACGTCCATCTCTCCAAAGTTCTACCGATACTGACGAATCGGGAGCCATCAATATGCCATCGGTTTCAGCAACAATCTCAATAGTAGCCGTGCCCACGACTTACAACCAAACCAATAAGCATATCAACAATAGGGTTTTGCAAGATTCCTGGGCGAAAGCCGTCATGCTACAAGCCTTTTGTTCCCTTGGTGAAAACTGCATGCATTTCGACTCGTTCTTCAGCGCACACAGCTTTTTGCTCTGGTCCGTCTTTCTCCTCTCCGTCGTGCTTGGCGCGGTCGTCAACAAGACCAATTTCTGCACCATGGGCGCCGTCTCGGACATGGTGAACATGGGTGACACTCGCAGATTTCGCGCCTGGCTGCTGGCCATTGGCGTGGCGACACTGGGCATGACGCTGCTGGAAT
>CAZTJP010000144.1:0-5722 GCA_964613895.1 uncultured Thiotrichales bacterium
TGACGCCGGAGTCTGGCATGCAGAAAACCGAAAAAATCGATGTCCAATTTCCCAATGGCCGTGGCCAGATGCTGGCGGGAACCATCGATCGCCCGGTCGGTGAACCACTGACTTGGGGTCTATTTGTCCACTGCTTCACCTGTTCCCGGCAAATCGTTACGGCGCGGCGCGTTTGCCAGGCCCTGGCGCAACAACGAATTGCGATGCTGCGTTTTGATCTGACCGGTCTGGGAGACAGCGAGGGGGATTTTGCCGATACCAGCTTCACCACCAATCTCGAAGACACCCGAGCCGCCATCGGATTTCTCTCCGAGCGCGGTACACCACCCGCCCTGTTGCTGGGACATAGCCTGGGAGGCGCGGCGGCCCTGGCGGTGGCGAGCGAGACGGAGTCGATCAAAGCGGTTGCGACCATCAACGCCCCGGCTGATCCCAGTCATCTGAACCCGGTATTTGCCGCCCACGAACAGGAATTCGAGCAGCATGGCGAGGCAATGGTGGATGTCGCCGGCCAGCGCTTTCGGTTCCGGAAAGCGTTTCTCGATGACTTGCAGGGTCACCGACTGACCGCCCGGATTGGTCGGCTCAACCGCCCGCTTCTGATTCTGCATACGCCAGACGATGAGATCGTCAGCATCGATGAGGCACGCAAGATCTTCCAGGCCGCGCGCCACCCCAAGAGCTTCGTTTCGCTGGAGGCGGCAGATCACCTGCTGACGGGGCCGCAGGACACCGCCTATGCCGCCAGCCTGATTGCCGCCTGGGCGAGCCGCTATCTGCCCTCCGATGCGCAACAGACGGTCGTGTCAGCCTGGCCCCGGCTGGCGGAGAACGAGGTATTGGTACGCGAATTGGGCGACGCCTACAGCAATGAGATCCATACCGCTCACCACCGTTTCGTCGCGGATGAACCACTGGCGCTGGGTGGCCGTGATCTTGGACCCAAACCCACCGAACAGCTGCTGGCTGCGCTGGGTGCCTGTACCGCCATCACCTTGCGCATGTATTTCGACCACAAACAGTGGCCAATGGGGCGGATATCGGTACGGGTCAAGCGCCGCGCGACAGAGAAAAATGCGCCCGCGCGCTTGCTGGTATCCATCCATCTGCCGGACCCGCTCGAACCGGATCGATTGAAGCGGGTTCAAGCCATCGCATCACGCTGCCCGGTCAACCGTCTGCTCGCTGGCGAAACCGATATCGCCCATGAAGTCATCAGCCAACCGCAATCGGGGCAGGCGTGATGCGTTCGCGAAAATCCGGCAGGTGTGTTACAACCGCGCATCCTGGCGAATGAGGGATGCGTAACATGAGCGACGGGATCATCGTTCTGACCACCTGGCCGGACCAGGCTGGCGCGGAAAAGCTCGCGGAAACGCTGGTCAGCCATAAACTGGCCGCTTGCGTGAATATTTTGCCTCGAATGACGTCTGTCTATCGATGGCGCGGCAAACTCGAACATGGCCAGGAACATCAATTGGTCATCAAGAGCCGGAAGCCGCTGTATGCACGAATCGAGCAGCACATTCTCGAACAACATCCCTACGAGCTGCCTGAACTGCTGGTCTTGCCGGTTCAGGGCGGTTCCACCGATTACTTGAACTGGATAACCAATACTCTCGATGATTGATCAACAACGTTCCACGACATGGTTTGGCCGTTTGGCACGACTGGCCACGCTGATTTTGTTGCTTGGCGTTTCAGCGCCGGCCGTGCACGCGGGCAACGGCGCGCTGGATGTCCTCAGTGGTCTCAACGCCGCGCTCGGCGGTGGTGACGACGAATTGCTGGAGGCGGACGAAGCCTACAAGTTCACCGCCGAACTGAAAAAACCGGGTTACCTCTCGGCCCGCTGGCAGATCGCCGACGGCTATTACATGTACAAGAAGAAGATCCGAATGGCGCTGGAGGACGCGACCGGCCTGAAACTGGGTGAGCCGCGTTTTCCGCCCGCCGAGCACCATGATGATCCCAACTTCGGTTCAGTCGAAATCTACCGGGGTGCACTGGCGCTGGACTTTCCCATTCTCGGCTTGTCGGGGCCGCCCAAGGCACTCACGCTCAAGGCCCACTATCAGGGCTGCGCCGATGTTGGGGTCTGTTACCCGCCCATCAACAAAACGATCACTTTCGATGCGGCCCAGCTTGCGGCATTGAGTCATACCCCCACCGCCGACGAAGCAGCAGCGAACACATCGCCTTCGCCCGTGGCCGCTGACGCTGCGCCGATGGTATCCGAGCAGGACGCGATCGCCGCCAGCCTGGCCTCCGGCAACACCGTGCTTACCCTGCTCAGCTTTTTCGGCTTCGGCTTGTTGCTGGCGCTGACGCCTTGCGTATTCCCGATGATTCCCATTCTTTCCGGCATCATCGTTGGCCAGGGTGAGAACGTCACCGCCAGAAGAGGTTTCATGCTGGCGCTGACCTATGTGCTGGCCATGGCGGCGGCCTATACCGTCGTTGGCGTACTGGCCGGGTTATTTGGCGCAAATCTCCAGGTCTGGTTCCAGAATCCCTGGATTCTCACCCTGTTCGCCATCGTCTTCGTATTGCTGGCGTTGTCCATGTTCGGTTTCTACGACTTGCAGATGCCGGCGTCCATCCAGTCGAAACTGACAGCCATCAGCAATCGACAGGAGGGCGGCAAATTCGCCAGTGCAGCGATCATGGGCTTGCTGTCGGCGCTGATCGTCGGTCCATGCGTGACCGCGCCGCTGATTGGCGCGCTGATCTATATCGGTCAGACAGGCAATGCCGTGCTGGGTGGCGCCGCGCTGTTCTCGCTGAGTCTGGGTATGGGCGCGCCACTGTTGCTCATCGGTGCTTCGGCGGGCACGCTGCTGCCCAAGGCTGGCGCCTGGATGGACTCGGTCAAGGCCGTCTTTGGCGTGCTGCTGCTCGGTGTCGCCATCTGGCTGCTCGAGCGGATACTGCCGGCCACCGTGACGATGCTGCTGTGGTCGCTGTTGCTGATCGTATCCGGTGTCTACATGGGCGGATTGCGGCAGATTCCGGAAGATCTGTCCAAATGGCATCAACTGTGGAAAGGGCTGGGTTTCGCCATTCTGCTTTATGGTGTGCTGATGATGGTTGGCGCCGCAGCAGGTACCGGTAATGTCATGCAACCGCTCAAGGGGTTGTTCACCGGCGGTGGCAGTGCAGCCCCGGCACAAAGCGGCCTGGTTTTTCAGCGTATCAAGGGTGTCAGCGGTCTGGAAGCGGCACTGGCGCAGGCCAATGGCAGGCCGGTGATGCTCGATTTCTATGCTGACTGGTGCATCTCATGCAAGGAAATGGAGCACCAGACGTTCACCGATGGCACGGTCAAGACCGCGCTGGGCAATGCGCTGCTGTTGCAGGCCGATGTCACCGCCAACGACGCGGATGACCGGGCGCTGCTGAAACATTTTGGTATCGTCGGTCCGCCGGCCATTCTGTTCTTCGACCAAAACGGGCAGGAAAACAAGCCCTATCGAGTGGTTGGCTATATGCCGCCAGAGCGGTTCGCGGCTCACATCCGGCGGGCATTGGGGCAATAGACGGAGGCGGCATGTCGAAATCCAGCAATCATTCCAGTGGCCGGCTGGCCTTTTTGTTCCTGGCGGTGGCGGCCTTGCTGGCCGGGTATTTCCTGGCGACGAAGATGGGCCGGCAGTCAGGCCAGCAGCTTCACTTGACGCCCTCGGATGGCGGTGCGGCGGCCGTGGCGACCATTGGCAAGCCCCGGCCGGACTTTACCCTGCCGAATCTGGACGACCAGTCTCACAGCATCGCTGAATGGGATGGCAAGGTGGTGCTGGTCAATTTCTGGGCTACCTGGTGCCCCCCTTGCCGCCGGGAAATCCCCGGATTCGTCGAGGTCTACCGCCAGTATCACGACAAGGGTTTCGAGGTGGTCGGCGTCGCCATCGATGATCCGGAAGCGGTGACGCGCTTCGTTGCCAATGCCGGGATCGATTACACCGTACTCTGGGGTCAGGCGGGCGCTACCGAGGTGGCGCGGCGATACGGCAACAAGGCGGGTGTGCTACCCTTCAGCGTATTGATCGATCGCAACGGTATCGTGCGGCTCACTCGTGCCGGCGAACTGGATCGAGATGAACTGGTAGCGGCCTTGAAGCAATACCTGTAGCGGGCTGGCGGGCGTCCGGTGCTCGAAATCGCCCGCTGATTTCCAGGGCGGCGGAATATTGTAGACAGGTATCACATTTTTCGGCAGAATCCAGTTCCCGACCCTTTTACGGCAGTTCGTGAAATTCCCCCGTAAGATCGACGCCGGATCACCGAAAATGCCAGAAATTCTATTGCTCAATGGCCCCAACCTGAACTTGCTTGGCAAGCGCGAACCGGGCCATTACGGGCGTCAGACGCTGGATGACATCGTCAACGCGCTGGGTTCTCTCGCCGAAGCTCATGGGCTGGAACTCGAAGCATTTCAGAGTAATGCCGAACACGAATTGATCGACCGGATCCATCAGGCCGATGCCGAGGGGGTTCGTTTCATCATCTTCAACCCGGCGGCATTCACGCATACGAGCATTGCATTGCGCGATGCGTTGCTGGGAGTCGATATCCCTTTCATCGAGGTGCATTTGTCCAACGTCTATCGCCGCGAGTCGTTTCGGCATCATTCGTATTTCAGCGACATCGCTCAGGGCGTGATCGCCGGACTGGGCGCCAAGGGCTATCAACTGGCGCTGGAAGCGGCGCTGGAGCGGCTGCAGAACTGACCTGAATCCAGACGGAACCCACCATGGATATACGAAAAATCAAGAAGCTCATCGAACTGGTCGAAGAGACCGGCGTGGCCGAGATCGAAATTCACGAAGGCGAGGAATCGGTGCGCATCACCCGCACCCATCAGGCGCCACCAGCACCACCCACGCCAGTCTATGTCGGTGGTGGCGCGCCCGCGGCGCCGCCGGCGCCAGCCGTCGAAGCGCCTCCACCCGCCGCGCCAGCCGAAGCCGCCGGCGCCGATGACGAGGTCGAGGGCCATGTCGTCAAATCGCCGATGGTGGGCACGTTCTATCGTGCACCGTCGCCCGGTTCGGCACCATTCGTCGAAGAGGGCAAGAAGGTCGAAGTCGGCGATACGCTGTGCATCATCGAGGCGATGAAGATGCTCAATCAGATCGAGTCGGACAAGGCGGGCGTGGTCAAGGCGATTCTGGTGGAAAACGGCCAGCCGGTGGAGTTTGGCCAGCCGCTGTTCGTCATCGGTTAGCGCCATGTTGAAAAAGGTTCTGATCGCAAACCGGGGCGAGATCGCGTTGCGCATTCTGCGTGCCTGCCGGGAAATGGGCATCAAGACGGTCGCCGTCCATTCCGAGGCGGATCGCAACCTCAAGCACGTCCGTCTGGCGGATGAGTCGGTCTGCATCGGGCCGCCGCCTTCTGCCGAGAGTTATCTGAATATTCCCGAGATCATTGCCGCCGCTGAAGTGACCGATTCCCAGGCAATTCATCCCGGTTATGGTTTTCTGTCCGAGAACGCCGATTTTGCCGAGCGGGTCGAATCCAGCGGGTTCATCTTCATCGGCCCGCGTGCGGAAACGATTCGTCTGATGGGCGACAAGGTGTCGGCCAAGGAAGCCATGATCAAGTCTGGCGTGCCCTGCGTGCCCGGGTCGGGCGGCGCCTTGGGTGATGATCCGGAGACCAATATCAAGCTGGCGCGGGAAATCGGCTATCCGGTCATCATCAAGGCTTCCGGTGGCGG
>CAZTJP010000145.1:0-5693 GCA_964613895.1 uncultured Thiotrichales bacterium
GTTACTGCTCTTCTTCGTAATACTCCTCGTCTTCGCCGGAACCTCCCTCTCCAGCGGCCTCATCCTGATTCCCGGGCTCGGGCTCATCCGTGATCAGACCCGCCTTGCGCGCGGCCTCCTCCCAGTTGGCTGGCAGATGATGCGCAATTCCCTTGTGACAGTCGATACAGGTCTTCGAAGGCTCATTGCCATCGAGCACTTCATCGACCAGTGGTTCATGCCGGTTGGCGCTGCGCGGCTCCTGACGGCTCAAATCCATCGACTTGAAGTGGTGACAGTTTCGGCACTCGCGGGAATCGCTCTTTTTCATCCGCTTCCATTCATGCAAAGCCAGCTCCAGACGTTTGGCCTCGAACTTCTCGCGGGTATCGATGGTACCCATGAGCTTGTGATACAACTCGTTGGAAGCCTGAATCTTGCGTACGACCTTGTGCACCCACTCCTTGGGCACATGACAATCGGGGCAAGTCGCCCTCACCCCGGTACGATTGGAGTAGTGGATCGTTTCCTTGAGTTCCTGAAAAACGTTGTCCTTCATTTCATGGCAGGACGTACAGAATTGCTCCGTGTTGGTCAGTTCCAGCGCCCAGTTGAATCCGCCCCAAGTGAGAATACCCAGAACGACGCCAACGAGTAGCGTGGAAAACACGAAACCCGCGATTTTGTTTCTTGCTTTTAAGTCTCTACCCATCATGAAGTTCTCCAGTCAGAATCTCTCTGCAGCCACCTGAAATAACCGATATGCAAGCATCACTTGTCCGCCGGCACGCCCTTGAAAGTATTTTCCACCAAAGGCTGCGCATCCAACTGCGGAACATGACATTGCACACAGAAATAACGCCGCGTGGAAATTTCCTTGAGCACCTTGCCGTCACGCGACTTGAAGTGGCTGTCTCCAGCTTTCGGCGCCTTCTCGCGTTTGTAGTTCGCAGCGCTGTGACATTTCATGCACGTGTTCTCGGTCAGCGTAATCCGGTCCTTACTGATATCATGCGGTATCTGTGGCGGCGCTTGCTTGAAGGCGCGTTTGAATCCACCCTCCTTTTTGATCTGCTTCTTCAGCTTGAACATTCTCGACAACTTGTCGGGTGGCCGCGATCCACGCAGCGATTGTTCTTCGGCGACCGTGGTTCCTGAACACGCCAGACCCAGGGCCATCCCTGCCAGAACGAACAGGACAATCTTTTTCATGGCAACCTCCATCTTGAACAATAAACAACGGTTGAACGTCACTCAGGAATGATCCACTCGCTCAACCAGCGGCTGAATGGCTTCATTGCGGTAACGCAAACCAAACCGAAAGACATCTTCGGCACAGATATCGATACAGCGGCCACAATTGGTACAGGCGCCCGATGTGATCACCGGCCCCAACCCCTTGCGCGCGCCTTTCAGTGCGGGATTGATGACTTGCGGCTCGGGGCACACCAGGTAGCATTCCTTGCAATCGTCGCAGCGATCCCTGGCATCCGCCCGAACCCGAAGCGGGCTGACTTCTCCCAGCAGGGCGTAAAACGCGCCCATCGGGCAAAGGTGACTGCACCAGCCACGACGCGCGACGAATAAATCGAACAGAAAAACCGCCAGTACGACGAACCACCCCATGCCCATGCCAAAAATCAGGCCCCGATGCAGCATCGAAACCGGATTGACGAATTCATAGGCCATCTTGCCAGTGAGCACGGCCAGCACCACGACCATGCCGAGCATCCAGAAGCGGGTTCGGCGATGGAAACTGGCCGTGCTGCGAATATGAAACTTCTCCCGCAACCAGAACGCCAGATCGGTCACCGGGTTGATTGGGCAAACCCAGGAACAGAATACGCGACCGCCAACCAGAAAATAGAAGGCCAGCACAATGACCACACCCAGGATGGCGGTGGTTTCGACGGTAAAAAAACCGGCTGCCAGTAATTGCAGGAACACCACCGGATCGGTCATCGGCACCGTATCGAGCAACAGACTGGAAGAAAGATTGCCCTTGATGATCCAGATACCCGCCCAGGGCCCGAGCAGAAACAGGGTAAAAACCGACAACTGACTGAGCCGCCGCAAGATCAACCACTTGTGCGCCAGCCACCAACCTTTGGCCTCGACTGCCTCGGCACCAACCCGGGTTGTCGTTTCAGTTGCCATCTATTCGGCCTCCTGAATCCCGCGATTGAGCCGATCCAGTGGATTGGATGAAAAGGGTGTTTCCCGGGGCCGCTTACCGTCCGCCGCGGCACCACCCTTTTCGATGATCAGTCCTTCGCCTTGCAGATCGTAGCGAACACCCTCGGGCATGTTGTAATGATGCTCGACATCGGGAGTCACCAGGCTATGGCCCGCCTTCTTCTTTTGCTCCCAGCCAAGGCGATAGTGCTTGCCCAATTGACCCTTGGCCAGATGAATCGGCAATACCTTGATGGCGGCTTCGTCGAGAATGCAGGCTTTCTCGCACAAACCACAGCCGGTACAGTCGCTGGAATGAACCACCGGAATGAACATGGCGTGTTTGCCACTGCGCCGGTTGTGACGATATTCCAGCGTAATGGCCTTGCCACGCACCGGACAGATATTGAAACAGACCTCGCAACGCAGCCCCTGAAAAGCGATACAGGATTCGTGATCGATCAATACCGCCAATCCCATCCGCGCCTTCGAGATATCCTTCAGTGCGTGATCCAGCGCACCCGTCGGGCAAACCGGCACGCAAGGAATGTCCTCGCACATCTCACATGGCCCGGTCCGGGCCGTGAAATACGGCGTGCCGGTGGGCACGGGATCGCCCAGCCGGCCCAATTTGAGAATATGGTAGGGACAATCCCGGACACACAGACCACAGCGCGTGCAGGCGCTCAAGAATTCTTCCTCGGGCAAGGCGCCCGGCGGACGGATCACATCCGCCGGAAGGGAACTGGCTGTTTTCGAATACAAACCGATTCCCAGCCCAAACAAGCCGACACCACAGGCTGTCTTGACTGCATCGGCAAGAAACTTGCGCCGGCCCGCATGGACGGCTCGCGCATTGCCTGAGGGTCGTTCGGCCATGATGCCCGCCGCGCGCTACGCCTTCTTCGCCCTGGCCTTGACGACCTTGCAGGCGCATTTCTTGTAGTCCGTTTCCTTCGACAACGGATCGGTCTGATCGAGCGTCAACTTGTTGACCAGCCGGCCGGCATCGAACCACGGCATGAACACCAGCCCTTCCGGTGGACGGTTGCGACCTCGCGTCTCGACACGGGTCAACACCTTGCCGCGGCGGGTCTTGACGAACACCTTGGAACCATCGCGCAACTTGCGCTTGCGGGCATCCTTGGGATTCATGTAGAGCAACGCATCCGGCATCGCGCGATACAGTTCGGGCACACGCCGCGTCATCGAACCCGAATGCCAGTGCTCCAGCACGCGGCCGGTGCACAGCCACAGATCGTATTCCTCGTCCGGCGGCTCGGCTGCTGGTTCGTATGGCGCGGTGATGATATTGGCCCGGCCATCTTTCTTGCCGTAGAAATACACATCACCCTTCTTGACGTTGGGATTGAATTCCCTGACGTGCGGATCATAGCCTTCACGGTAACGCCACAGCGTCTCCTTGCCATCGATCACCGGCCAGCGAATACCCCGCGCCTTGTGGTAGGCATCGTAGGGTGCCAGCTCGTGGCCTTTTTTCTTGCCTTCCAACTGGAAGCGGCGATATTCCTCGAACAGGCCTTTCTGCACGTAGAAGCCGAAATGCTCGGCCTCGTCGTTATCGTATTTGTTGCCACGCTCGTCGGTGACCTGAATCTTGGGAAACTTGTCAACCTGTCCGTTGGCGAACAGTACATCGTACAAGGTCTTGTCCTTGTACTCCGGCTTCTTGGCGATCAAGTCTTCCGGCCAGACATCGGTGACCTTGACATACTTGGAGAATTCCATGATCTGCCACAGATCGGACTTGGCTTCTCCCGGTGCCTTGACCTGCTGCCGCCAGAACTGGGTGCGCCGCTCCGAGTTGCCATAGGCGCCTTCCTTTTCGGTCCACATCGCGGTCGGCAGAATCAGATCGGCACCCATCGCGGAGACGGTGGGGTAAGGATCGGACACGGTGATGAAATTGTTGGGGTCACGCCAGCCCGGCCAGGATTCACCATTGAAATTCGCCGCAGCCTGAAGGTTGTTGTTGCACATCACCCAGAAGCAATTCATCTTGCCATCGTGCAACGCCCGGTGCATGGCTACCGCATGGATCAGCGTCTTGCCCATCGGCTTGCCGCTGATATCAGTCTGATCGACGCCATCCATCTTGCCGTTGGCGCGAGGAATGGTTCCCGGCGGCAATTTCCAGATCTTCTCGGCGAACTTGCAGTGCGAATCCTTCTTGGTCACATAGTCGGCCGGCAGACGATGGGTGAAAGTGCCCACCTCACGCGCGGTACCACAGGCCGATGGCTGCCCGGTCAGAGAAAACGGCCCGTTGCCCGGCTCCGAGATCTTGCCCATCAACAAGTGAATGTTGTAGACAAGACTGTTCATCCATACACCACGGGTATGCTGGTTGAATCCCATGGTCCAGTAAGAGGAAATCTTCTTCTTCGGATCCGCATACAGCTTCGCCAAGCGTTCCAGGTTCTCCTTGGGCACGCCAGACATTTCACTCACCTTTTCAAGCGTATACGGTTCGACCGACTTGGCGTATTCTTCGAAACTGATCTTGGTCAGCTTGCCCTTGGCGCGGTTCTTGGCCGCCTTCTCGCGCGGATCGCTGGCGCGCAATCCGTAACCGATATCCGTCGGCGTCTTGTTGAAATTGACGTGCGCGTCGATGAATTCCTTGTTATAGGCCTTGTTCTGAATAATATAGTTGGCAATGTAATTGCCAATGGCCAGATCCGTTTGCGGATGGAAGACGATCGGATTATCGGCAAGTTCAAAACTGCGGTGCTTGAAGGTTGAAAGCACATGCACCTCACAGCCCGGCTTGGTCAAGCGGGTGTCGGTAATGCGCGACCACAGAATGGGGTGCATCTCGGCCATATTGGAACCCCACAGCACAAACGCATCGGCCAGCTCCATATCGTCATAGCAACCCATCGGCTCGTCGATGCCAAAAGTACGCATGAAGGCGCCCACCGCGGAGGCCATGCAATGACGTGCATTCGGCTCCAGGCTGTTGGAGCGAAAGCCGGCCTTGAGCAATTTCTGCCCGGCATAACCTTCCCACAACGTCCATTGCCCTGATCCGAACATACCAACGCCCTTGGGACCCTTGGCCTTGCGCGCGGCGATCCACTTATCCGCCATCGTCTTGAAAGCCTCGTCCCACGAAACCTCGGTGAACTCACCATTCTTGTCGTACTTGCCATTGGTCTTGCGCATCAAAGGCTTGGTGAGACGATCCTTCCCGTACATGATCTTGGTCAGAAAATAACCCTTGATGCAGTTCAACCCCTTGTTGACCGGCGCATCCGGGTCACCCTGAGAAGCCACCACCCGTCCATCCTTGACGCCTACCAAGACACTACACCCCGTGCCGCAAAACCGGCATGCCGCCTTGTCCCAGCGAATACCGCTGTCATCCTGCTCCTTCGCCAGCAGCGAAACGCCGGGAACACTCAGGCCCGCTGCCGTCGCGGCTGCAGTGACCGCCTGTGTTTTAATAAAATCACGTCGAGATAGTTTCATCGGGATACCTCCGTCAAATCAGGCTCACAGCTGGAGCAGACAGG
>CAZTJP010000146.1:0-5626 GCA_964613895.1 uncultured Thiotrichales bacterium
CCGTGATTCTGTGAGAAATTCGGGTTAGCTCATCACTGAGCCGTTACAGTTCTGTTTTTCAACCGACGGGCTCGTTACAGCATTTCGTCGTTACAGCATTTCTTGGGCGATGGACAAGTCTGTGTTGCTCAGTGCCCGGAGTGAGTTGGAACACTGGTGTTTTTCTTTGCTTTGTCCGGTCTTGTATCGAGAACCCTCATTATTTTCATGATTCCGCGCGGACGATCGATCTGCCCACAAGTATATTAGTAATTTCTAATGTGCTGGTGTATAGTACCCATCTAAACCAAATTTCTCTCAGGGTGGATCCACCTCTGGATGGTCGGAAACGATTGAGATGCTGTGTTGATAAAGGTTGTTGAAATACTGCCCGGAACCCTGTAAAAGTGGTCGACGTGGCCGGCAGTCTCACAATTCTTGTGATCTTGCTTCGCTAACCGATTGTTTTGCTGACAACCCCAGGAGGAAACCGCCATTCTGGCAATGGAACCCCCCGGGTAACCCGCCTTTCCAGGCAGGCCCCTCGTAATTTTGCCGAATGGCATGGCAACTGTTTCCCGGGATCGCGGGATTGCGGACTCGACATCATCGGGAATCGTGCCGTGTTTATCGGTTCGATCCGGGGTCAGCCAATCGAACGGTGGATTTGCGGTAAATTGTGCGACCTTTCGGGGTCTTTTTGATCATTCAATCACGAGACGTTTTGTATGTACGGGATGCGAATACCAAGTCGTTACCTGCTGAGTTCATTGCTTGCTTCGATATTGTTCGTCACGGGGTTGAGTGCCTGGGCGGCGAGTCCGGAGATCATTACGGTATCGGAATCGGATGCTTCCCAGGGGTCCACCGTCAGCGGTACGGTCATTCCGTTCAAGGAAGTGACATTGACGGCACAGTTGCCTGGCCGGATCGACCGGATCGCAGGCAACGAAGGTGACGCATTCAGTACCGGACAGGAGTTGGTCAAGATCAATGATGATGACCTGCGCGCCAAGCGCTTGCAGGTTCAGGCGCAAATGGCCAATGCCCAGGCCGCCTTGCAGAATGCCCAGGTTCAGTACAGTCGCGAGTTGTATGCGCCACGAAGTGAGAGTCCTTCGGCCATGCCGGGTTTTGGCATGCCCATCCTGATGGACAATATGTTCACCCGTCGTATGGGCGATATGTTCGGCTATGGGGACAGGCCACTCGAGCGACATGCCGACCTGTATTCCGCCCGGACCAGCGTTGAGCAGGCACAGGCGGCTCTGATGCAGGCGGACTCCCAACTGCGGGAGATCGATACGAAAATTCGCGATTCCTCTTCCATCGCACCTTTCGACGGCGTCATTCTGAAGAAAATGGTCGAGGTTGGCGATACGGTTCAGCCGGGCCAGCCACTGATGAAATTTGGCCATGTACGCTACCTCAAGATTCGTTCGGATGTCCCTGCAAGGTTGGCGCGCGGCCTGCACGAAAAACAACTCGTGCCGGTGACGCTCGCCAACGGTGAGAAAACCAAGGCACGTGTCTCGCAGATCTATCCGATGGCGGATGAGACCAATCACACGGTCACGGTCAAGTTCGATCTTCCGGAAGGTACCAGCGCCAAACCTGGCATGTATGTCGAATTACTGATTCCGGATAGCGGCGGTGCCAACCACGGGTCCCTCGTCTCTATCCCGCGATCCGCCCTGATTCCTGGTCGAAGCCTCCCTCAGGTACTGGTCGTCAAGGACAATGGCACCACCAGTACCCGGCTTGTACGTTTGGGCGGCCAGGTGGGGGCCGATCATGTGCTGGTCCTTTCGGGGCTTCATCCCGGAGACAGGATTGTCGACAACCCGCCTTCAACCGCGCGTTCTGGCTGGAGGCCCGGCGGTGGCAGCCAGACGACAGTCGATTGATCGACGGCTTCAACCTCAGACCTGAAGGAATCGTGACCCGATCATGAGCGACGAGAATTCGATACAGGCTCCAGAGAGCGACACTGACGAATCGATCGGAATCGCCGGTCGTCTGACCAAGGCATTTCTGCACAATCCCTTGACACCCTTGTTGCTGGTCGGGTTCTTGATGCTCGGTCTGGTGGGACTGGTGGCGACCCCGAGACAGGAAGATCCGCAGATCTCCGTGCCCATGGCCGATATTTTCGTTCAGTATCCCGGCGCCAATGCGGAACAGGTGACCAATCAGATTGCGATCCCGCTGGAAGAAATCCTGATGGAGATCAAGGGTGTCAAGCACGTCTATTCGGCCTCCATGCGCGATCAGGCAATGGTCACCATCCAGTTCAAGGTCGGGGAGGATATGGAGGAATCCCTGGTCAAGCTGTACGACAAGCTGGCCTCCAATATGGATCGGATCCCACCGGGCGCCAGCAAACCGCTGGTCAAGCCCAAAAGCGTCGATGATGTGCCTATCGTCACCGTCACGCTGTGGTCCGAGGAAGTCGATGACGCCTCGTTGCGTCTGGTGGCGCTCGATCTGCTCAAACATATCAAACGACTGCCCAATACCAGTCAGGGATTCATCGTCAGTGGGCGCCGCGACCAGATGTCGATCGAGTTGTATCCAGAGAAACTCGCCGGGCACGGCGTCACACTCGATCAGGTTGCACAGGCCATCAGGGCGGCCAATACCGAGAAAAATGCCGGTGCGCTGGAATCGGGTGGGCGCGTCACCACGGTCTATTCCGGTGGCTTCCTGCGTTCGGCACAGGATCTCCAGCGCCTGGTGGTCGGCATGCACAACGGCTCTCCCGTCTATCTGCGCGATGTGGCGGATGTGCGTCGTGGCCCCAATGAAGCCTCGAGCCTGGTGAGTTACTACTCGGGCGCGGCTTTCGATGAAATCTATGAGGGCGAAGAAGGTGAAGTGCCCGATGTCCAGGGCGCACCGGCGGTGACGATCGCGATTGCCAAGAAAAAGGGCAGCAATGGCGTGGCGGTTGCCGAGAGTATCCTGGAACTGGTCGATGACCTGAAAGGCCGGGTGATCCCCGACAACGTCCATGTTGCGCTCACCCGTAACTATGGTGAGACAGCGAAGGAAAAGGTCAACGAACTGATCTTCAAACTGTTCGTGGCGACTGGCGCTGTCGTCATCCTGGTATGGTTCTTTCTGGGATGGCGTGCGGCTGCGGTTGTGGCTGTCGTGGTGCCGATCGTCATTACCTTCACGGTATTCATGGCGCTGGTACTGGGGTTCACGATCGATCGCGTGAGCCTGTTCGCCCTGATTTTCTCGATCGGAATTCTCGTCGATGATGCGATCGTCGTGGTCGAGAATATCTATCGGCGCTGGCTGGAGAAAGAGGAAGTCACCGATGAGATCACGATCGATGCCGTGGCCGAAGTCGGCAACCCGACGATCCTTGCGACCTTTACCGTTGTGGCCGCTCTGCTGCCGATGGCGGCCGTGCGCGGGATGATGGGCCCGTACATGATGCCAATCCCGATTCTGGGCAGTGTCGCCATGCTGTTTTCATTGTTTGCAGCATTCGTCTTCACCCCCTGGCTGGCCAACAAATGGCGGCCTTCCATGCAGACCCTTCATGAAGCCGAGGTCAAGGAACATCGCCAGGCAGAGTTTCTGGGACACCTCTACAACGCGACCATTCGGCGGATGGTGAATAACCGCAAGAAGGGGATGACGTTCCTGGTGTCGTTGTTCGTCGTCTTTTTCCTTTGTATGTCGTTGTTCTATGTCAAGGCTGTACGGGTGAAGATGTTGCCGCTGGACAACAAGCCCGAGTTCAACATCGTCGTCAACTTTCCCGAAGGCACTGCGTTGCCGGAGACAGCCAACCTGGTCGCCCAGATCGCTGAAAAAGTTCGGCATATGGACAATGTGACCGCGGTTCAGACCTATGCCGGCACTGCGTCTCCCTACAATTTCAATGGCCTGGTTCGCCATTATTATCTGCGTGCCAAACCCTGGGAAGCCGATCTGCAAGTACAACTCACGCCAAAGAGTGACAGGAAGCTGACCAGCCATGAAATTGCCGAAAAAACGCGTGCCTTGATCAAACCGTTGGCCAAAAAAGCTGGCGCTAAAATCCAGGTCGTCGAAATGCCACCCGGCCCGCCCGTGCTGCAATCCGTGGTGGCAACGGTCTATGGGCCGGATGATCTGACACGTCGCCAAGTCGCCAGGGATCTGGAGAAGACATTCGAGCAGGCGGAACATCTCGACGATGTCGATACCCTGATGCCGGACAAGCACGAGATCTGGCATTTTCAAATCAATCGCGAAAAGGCCCAGCGTGCCGGTGTCAATGTCGCGGCGATCAACCGCACGCTCGAAATGGCGATGGGGGGATTTCAGTTGGGTGATATCAAATACAACTCTGTGCTCGATATCACGCCGATCATCATGGAAATCCCGTTATCGGCCCGTGCTGACCTGGGGCGTATCGGGCAACTGCCAGTACCGACCATCACGGGCAAGACCGTGCCGCTGTCTGAATTGGGGAGCTGGGTGCGCAGCGAACAGGATCCCATCATTTTTCACAAGGACCTGCGGCCGGTCGAATATGTCACTGCGGAAACAGTGGGCGATCTTGCCGCTCCCATCTATGGAATGGCAGAAGTCAATGCGCTGCTCAAAGACTATGTGGCGCCCGATGGCGTCGAATTGAAGGGTTACATGACCGGTCCGCCCAGGGACAGTTATCACTCCGCTTTCGAATGGACCGGCGAATGGACCGTGACCTACGAAACGTTCCGTGACATGGGTATTGCTTTCGGGGTTGCCCTGATACTGATTTACATGCTGGTCGTCTGGGAGTTCGGCAATTTCGTTTTGCCGGCGATCGTCATGGCGCCCATTCCTCTGACCTTGGTGGGTATCGTACCGGGCCACTGGCTGTTGGATGCGGAGTTCACCGCGACGTCGATGATTGGCTTCATCGCTCTGGCGGGCATCATCGTCCGTAATTCCATTTTGCTGGTCGACTTCTCCAAGCATGAGATCGAAAAGGGCGTGCCGGTGCTGGATGCCCTGATCCATGCCTGCCAGGTGCGTACCCGACCCATCGTCATTACAGCGCTGGCACTGGTGGGGGGGTCGAGCGTGATTCTGTTCGATCCGATCTTTCAGGGTATGGCAGTATCGCTGCTGTTTGGCGTGCTGGTTTCAACAGCATTGACTTTGTTCATTATTCCGCTGGGTTGCTACTCGGCCCGCTCGGCCTTCGAAACCTTGAGCAAGGCACCTGGCAAGGATGTTGGCGATCAGGGTGAAAACGGCGGAACGCCAATGCCTGGTGGACAACCACCAAAGCCACGTGGTGCTTTCGCACAAAAAGTGTCGGCGGTCCTTGGGCTGGTTGGCATGCTTGGAGTGGATATTGCCAAGTCGGCTGTTTCGGGTACTGTGAATTTGCTGGGCAGTGGACTGAAGTGGTTGATGGGCAGGGTTGGCTCGGGCACAGGCAAGCAACCGGCTGCACCCGTTGGGGCAACGCAGGTGACCGCGAGCGATGCAGCGCAGTCCTTCGTGGCGCCGAAGCAAATCGAAGACCCCTCGGATAATTCTGGTGCGTCGGTTATAGAGACCTCCCAGCAAGAAAGCGCTGAGAAGGAAAAGGCTGAGAAGGAAAAGGCTGAGAAGGAAAAGGCTGAGAAGGAAAAGGCTGAGAAGG
>CAZTJP010000147.1:0-5567 GCA_964613895.1 uncultured Thiotrichales bacterium
CGCGCCGCATTGGGTGGCCGCAGTCGTGATCCTGTGAGAAATCCGGGCTAGCCCGCCTGCATCTGCATCAGTAATTCGAAGCCTGCCTGGTAGTTCTGCCGGGCGGCATCCAATTCGCCCAGTTGTTCCTGCAATTGCGCCAGCGCCTGATAGGCCTGTGGCGTCGGCCGAATGTTGATGCTTTCGGTCAGCAGGCTACGGGCCTTGCCCCACAGTCCGGCATTGGCATTGAGCCGTCCGATGGCTGCCAGTAGCACCGGGTTGGCGGGATCCTTTTCCAGCCATTGGCTGGCCTGGTTGATGGCCAGTTGCGGATTGTCCAGTTGCAGCTCACCGTAGATTTCCGCCAGCGAATCGTGCCATTGCTGGTTGAGCGCCTTGCGCAGCAGTGCTTCGGCCTGTGTCGAGGCATCATGCCGGATCAGCGCTCGGGCGTAGTGGGCGATGAGCGGTGCATGGCTGCGCGAGCGGCGGCTGAGGCTCTGCCAGACCCGGGTCGCGCCTTCGGCCGAGTCGCTGTGTTCAAACCGGGCGCCATAGGCCGCGGCTTCGAATTTCTGCAATTCTTCATCGGAGACGGCCTGCATTTTCTCCAGCGCCGGGATGATGGATGCCAGCGCATCCCAGTCTCGCAACTTGAAGTACAGGCGTGCCAGCAATTTTTTGACGAAGCGGTGCTTCGGTGCTTTCTGTTCGAGATGCTTGAGCGTCGCCAGCGCCTCTTCATCCTGGCGGCTGCGGATTTGCAGCTCGGCCTGCGCCAGCCCGATGGCGACTTCGGTATGTGGGTCGGCGCGGCTGGCCATGCGCAGATAGTCGTCGCGGCGCCCCAGCGCCTTTTGCCGTTGCGCCGCGTGTGCCGCCGCCAGATAGCTCAGCACTGGCATGTCGCTGCGTCTGGCGGAATTGGCCAGTTGTTGTTCGGCTTTCTCCCAATTGCCTTCGGCGAGCTGGATCAGGCCTTGCATCAGCTGCCGCCTTGCTTTGGAGAGTTGCTGGTTCTGCCGCAGCTTGCGAATGCCGGACGGGGTTCGGCGCAGGCTGAGGAGGAACCAGATCAGCAGGTAGCTGGCGAAGATCAGTAGCAGCAGGGCGATGATGAAATCGACCAGTGGCAGTTCCACGCTGGTCTTGCCGTAGCTCAGCAGAACATAGCCCGGCTGGTCGATGGCCAGGTTGGCCACCAGCACGGTAGCAATCAGGATGACGAACAGCGTCAGCAGAAACTTCATGAGGAGGCGTCGGTATTGAGCATGGCGCGCAGCATTGCCTGGGTGTCTTTCAGATCAGGTGGTGGCGCGAAGATTCGCTCGGCATCGAGGTCGTCGATGATTTTCAGCAACGCGGCCCGATGTTGGGCATCGAGGTGTTCGACGACCCATTGCCGGATCGAGATCAGGGTGTGACGAAAGGCAGCAGGGTTGTCCTGCTGCAACGCCAGCCGCAGAGTTTCGAGTTTGAGCTGGAGCATGCTCAGCGCCTGCCATTGTACGGTGTTCCGATCGAGGGCGTTGAGCGGCTTGTCCAGGTGTTGTACCCGGATGCGCTTCTCCAGTGCTTGTGCCAGCCGCTGTTTGAGTGAACGTGGCTGGCCGTCTTGTGGTGTCTGTTCGGTGGCCGGCGGAGAGTGAGTCGGCTGCGGTGTGAGTTTGCCGATTTCGGCTTCTAGCGCTTGCAAGGCATCGAGCGGATTCCTCGCCTGCCACGATTGGAGGCGCTGGATGTCACTCTTGAGTTGACGACGCAGATCGGCCAGGCTGGCGTCCGCGAGGCGGTCGAGCCGCTGTAGCGCGGTGGTCAGTGCGGCGATGGCGGTTGGCCGGTCGTGCATGAACTGCAGCCGGTCGCTGGCGATCTGGACCAGATAACCGATTTCCGCCAGAGACCAGTCACGCTTGCGCCATTTGTCGCGGTTGCGCAGCAACGTCAGATGATCTTCGAGGGCTTGCTGGCGTTGCGCCAGCGCCTGCTGTTCGGCGGTCAACGCATCGAGCTGTTGCTTCAGTTCGGACTGCGTTGCGGCCAGCTTGTCATCGACGCCGGCATTCAGTTGCGCAACCTTGTCATCGACCTCGGTGGCCAGCGCGCGCAGTCTGTCTTCGTTCTGGCCGCGCTGGCCAAGCTTCTGATCGAGGTAGTAATAACCGGCGCCGATACCACCGAGCGAAGCCAGCAGCGCCAGTATGCTCAATACCAGCGCCAGACCGGCGCCACGGGGTTTGGCTGCGGCTTCCTGGCCCGGATCCAGTGCGTCGGCCTGGTCGTCGGGTGCATCCTCGGGCGGCATTTCGCTGTCCACGTCGTCCAGTTCGGCGGACAGCGAATTTTCGTCGATATTGTCTGTGTCGTTGTTCATGTCATCTCTTCAGCCGGGAAACAAGCCGCCGAACCGCCTCGAGCATCGGTGCATCCGCGGGACTGTCGGCAATCTCCGGCGCTTGCCGGAATCCCAGTTCATTCGTGATGTCGCCAATTCTGGGGCTGCCGACGACCAATGGCAACCGTAACAGCCGCTCCCGCCGCGACGAGCCGACCATGGTCACCAGATTCTGCGCGATATCGCCGCTGGTGAACGCCAGTACCGTGCGCCCGGGATGGGCGAACAATTGCGCCAACTGGCTCGGCACCGCAGCAGGCATCACCCGGCGGTAAACCTCGGCGGTTTCGACCCGGGCCTGACGTTGCGCCAGGGTTTCTGCCAGCTTGCGGCGACCTTGCTGACCCTTGACGATGAGAATGCGCGCCCCCGAAACCGCTTGCAGCGCCGGTATGTCCAACAGGTTTTCGCTGTTCGGCGCGCCGTCCGGCATGTCGATGTCGGCACAGCCGCAGTCCGCCAGACTGGCCGCCGTCTTTTGCCCCACAGCGAGCAAGCGCTCGCCGGCCTGGACAAAATGGTTGCCGTGGGTCACTGCGTTCGGGCTGGTGAAAATGACGATGTCCCAGCGTCGATCGGCTGTGTCGTCGCTGGCGATCGGTTCGATTTCGACCGCTGGCAGTCGCAGCGGATGGCCGCCCAACCGCTCGACACCCTGGCAAAAGGCTTCCGCCTGCCCGGCGGGCCGGGTGACGACCACCGAATAACCCGCCAGCGGCTTCATCGCCAACGGTCAGAGAATCCCCAGTTCCGTCAGCACCTGATCGGCACCCTGGTCGAGCAGGTCTTCCGCCAGCCGCTGGCCGAGCGCCTCGGGCGCCGCCGGGGAACCTTTCATCTGCTGCCGAAAGACCAGCGAACCGTCCGGCTTGCCGACCATGCCACGCAATATCAGCCGCTCGCCGTCGAGTTCGGCGAAAGCACCGATGGGCACCTGGCAACCACCATTGAGGCGATGGTTCATGGCCCGCTCAGCCGTGACCCGAATCCGCGTCTCGGGATGATCGAGCGGTGCGATGAGGCTTTCCACTTCCGGATCATCGACCCGGCATTCGATCCCCAATGCGCCCTGGCCGACCGCCGGCAGACAGACATCCGCGCCCAGCGGCTCGGTGATGCGGTCGTCGAAGCCCATGCGCTGCAAACCCGATTCCGCCAGAATGATCGCGTCATATGCGCCTTCATCCAGCTTGCTCAGACGGGTATTGATATTGCCTCGCAGATCCTTGATCACCAACCCCGGATACCGTTCGCTGATCTGCAGGCTGCGGCGCAGGCTGGAAGTGCCCACCAGCGCGCCTGTCGGCAATTCCGCCAGGCTCGAATAGTGATTGCTGACGAACGCATCGAACGGACTGTGGCGCGCCATCACCACCGCAAGCTGCAAGCCATCCGGCAGCTCCATTGGCACATCCTTGAGCGAATGCACTGCGATATCTGCCTCGCCCGCGTACAACGCCGATTCCAGTTCTTTGACAAACAGTCCCTTTCCCCCTACCTTGGCCAGCGGGCTGTCGAGAATCTTGTCACCGCGCGTCACCATCCGCACCAGTTCGACAGACAATCCTGGATGCCGGGCTTTCAGTGCCTCGGCCACATATTCAGCCTGCCAGACAGCAAGAGGGCTTTTTCGGGTAGCAATGCGAAGGGTTTGCAAAGGGATCTCCAATTCAGGAATGAACGTATCGTCCATTCGGGTTCTATCCAGATTTGGAGTCGATTATACAGTGTTCACCGCCAATTCCTCTGTCCTGCGCAAAATCCTCCTCGTCTGGCTACTATGGCTTGGCATGGGCCCGTTGTACGCCGGCGACAACGGATTGCCAGCAGTGACGCTGATCGAGACACGCGATTTCGGCGTGCTCGCCAAACAACCCGGCCTGACCGACAAACCCCTGCTGCTGGTCTTCGTCGCCGACTACTGTCAATACTGCAAGACGCTTGAAGAAGAAGTGCTCAAACCCATGCTGCGCAACCGTGACTACGATGCGCTGGTCACCATCCGCCTGTTCAAGATCGATGATCCCTCAACAGTGACCGATTTCAATGGCGAAACCATTTCCCCCGACCAGTTCGCCGCTCGATACCATGCCAAGGTCACGCCAACGGCTGTCATGCTCGACCTGAAAGGCAGGGAGATCGCCCCGCGCATCATCGGAATTCCCAACATCGAATACTATGGCGCCGAACTGGATGCAGCGATCGAACAAGCCCTCGACCGTATCCGCAAGTCTACCAGGCAACCCGAACCGGCAAAGCATCACGCCGGACAGTGACACCAGCCCGCCACGACGCAGCCCGACCGAGTGAACGTCAGGCAGCTCGCCGCATTGGGCGGTCGATCCCCGGTCTATAGGCAACCTCGAAGCGCTCCGGTGGTCGGAAAAACACCATAACGCAATAACGCAAGCCTGACCCCTTCGACTTCTTCACGGCGATCCGTGAACGGTTGGCGACCTCCGGGATGCGGAGGTCGGAGATTCTCCCAAGCCAGTCTATACAGCGCCGCTCTTGAGATAGCGCCGGACTTGGGCGACGTGGCGACGACTGATTTCCAGCGTATCGTCGATATCGCGCATGGTCAGCCGGAAGCGGCCCTCGGGTGTTTTGACCATCCCGGTCATCGCCGATGTCGATACCAGCGCGTTGCGATGAATTCGCATGAAATCACGCGAGAACTCTTCTTCCAGCGACTTCAGCGGTTCTTCGATCAGTACCTCTCCCTGGGTATGGCGAACGGTCACATACTTTTGATCGGCCTGAAAATAATAGATGTCCGTCAACGGAATCAGTTCGAGGTTTCCACGCACACGTGCGCAGATATGGGTTCTCGCATTGCCATCCTGATTCGCCAGCTGATTGAGTTGCACCCGATTCAACCGACCGGCCTTCTCCAGCGCCCGCGCCAGCTTCTCCTGCCGAATCGGCTTGAGCAGATAAGCCACCGCCAGCGTATCGAAAGCCTCCAACGCGTGTTCACCGAATGCCGTCGTGAAAATCACCGCCGGCGGCTCTTCCATCTCCGACAGGTGCCGAGCCGCTTCAAGCCCATCCATGCCCGGCATCCGGATATCCATCAATGCAATATCCGGCTTGTACTTTTCCGCCGCCTTGATGGCTTCCAGCCCATTTTTAGCCGAGGCGCAGACCTGATAATCACCATTCCCTTCAATCATGCTCGACAAACGAT
>CAZTJP010000148.1:0-5565 GCA_964613895.1 uncultured Thiotrichales bacterium
GCTGAGTACAAGGTTGAGGTTTGTGTTGCAACTAATTGTATAACAATAAAATATTTGTTATTTTGTATGGCACCTCAGGGCTTGGGAGAAATCGGCAGGATGCCGCGCTCTCCCGGTTCGGCGGCAGGGATTGTCACCGGACTTGCGGCTGAGGAAACGGGCGACCGGCGGATATGGTATTCGCTGGGAACAAACGATTAGAGTACGGATGGAATGAGAATCCTGACCGTGGTTTTCGCAATAATGCTGGCGACACTGCAATATCACCTGTGGCTGGGGGATGGTGGTTTCACCGAACTGTGGCGATTGAATGATGCCGTGGCCATGCAACTGGATCAGAACCGTCAATTGGAGATTCGCAACCGCACGCTCGAAGCCGAGGTCAGGGACCTGAAGACCGGCGATGCTGCGATCGAGGAGCGGGCGCGCAGCGATCTCGGCATGGTGGGTCCCGATGAAACTTTCTTCCAGGTCATCGAGCCCGATGGCTCGTATCGGCGCGGTTTGAAGAAGACCGCCTATCGCTGCCTGGACAAGGATAAATGTCTGATTCCCGGTTTTGGGCAGTAGTCCCCGCCGCCGGCCTGGGGCGCCGGATGGGCAGTGAAGTTCCCAAGCAATATCTCAAGGCACTCGATATTCCTGTGATCGAAATCACCTTGCGCAAGCTGGCCGCGGTGCCGCAGGTGCAGGGTATCGTGGTGGCGCTGGCCGAGGAGGACCGCTGGTGGGATCGGCTGGGACTGACGTTCAAAAAGCCTGTCAGAACTGTCATCGGTGGTGAGGAGCGGATTCACTCGGTGCTCAACGCGGTCGAATCCATTGCCGAATCGTTTACCATGCAGGACTGGATTCTGGTGCACGATGCGGCCCGTCCTTGTGTGACATTGACGGATATCGGGAAGCTGATCACCGAGGTGGCTTCCCATCCTTGTGGTGGCCTGCTGGCGGCGCCGATTCATGACACCATCAAGCTGGAACGTCCCGAGGATCGGGATGTCGAGGAGACGCTAGACCGGCGGCGGTTGTGGCGTGCTTTGACACCGCAGTTGTTCCGGGCGCCCTTGTTGCTCAAGGGGCTCAGGGCTGGCGCGCGGCTGCCGCATCAGGTGACCGATGAGGCCAGTGCGCTGGAACGGCTGGGGCATCATCCCCGGCTGGTGGAAGGTCGCGGCGACAATATCAAGATTACTCGCCCGGAGGATCTCGAACTGGCGGAACTCTATCTGGCCCGGGAAGCCCGTGCGCTGAAATTGTGAGTATGCTGCGCATTGGCCATGGTTTCGATGTGCATGCCTTTTGTGAAGGCGATCATTTGATGTTGGGCGGGGTCAGAATTCCTTTCGAACGCGCTTTCAAGGCACATTCCGATGGCGATGTATTGATTCATGCCATTTGTGATGCACTGCTGGGGGCGGCTGCGCTGGGCGATATCGGTCAACATTTTCCGGATACCGATCCGCAATACGAGAACATCGACAGCCGTTTGTTACTGCGGCAGGTGGTTGTCACGATTGGCGAGCGTGGCTACGCAGTGGGTAATGTCGATGCAACCCTGATCGCCCAGGCGCCCAAACTGATGCCGCATCTGGCCGCCATGCGAGCCAACCTGGCCACCGATCTCGGCGTCACGGTCGATCAGGTCAATCTCAAGGCGACCACCACCGAAAAGCTGGGTTACACCGGCCGCAAGGAAGGCATCGCCGCCCATGCGGTCGCTCTGCTGACCAGTACCTGAAACTTGCAATATTGGCGTTGGGGGTGATTAGAACATCACGTTCAGCGCCCAGGCAGCGAGTTCCTGACAGGCGTTTCGAAACTCCTCGTAATCCAGTGCCGTATCCCAGGCGGCCTCGGCTTCCTGGCGGTTGGTGACCCAGGCGATCTTGGTGTCTTCGATCAACAGGAAATCACCGTGCTTCATCTTGTTCGCTTGCGGCAGCATTTCCTGGAATTCGGCTGGATCGAAGGGCTTCATGCTCACCTGCTGATGCCAGAACCGGCGGCAGCAGTCGGCCAGGGCTTCACGTGCTTCGAGGGGGTTGCCGAACTGTCCACTGTCGATCTGTGCGAGCAGATCCTGGGCGTGTTGATACAGTTTCCGGTAGTCGCCGGTGCGGTCGTGTTTGAGGTCGGCACGGTGGCTTTCGAGGTGACGCAACAGGGTCTGATAGGGGCGTGACAGTTCGATCTGCTTGTCGGTGCTCGCAGTCGTCAGGGTTTCGACCGCCTGGCGGCTGCCGATCCGGTTGAGGTCGATCATTTGCGACTGGCGTTTGTACTCCGCCAGCCAGTATTGGTCGGAGTCGTCCTTGAAAATGCCCAGGCGATGAGGGTGACTGGCCAGGAACCGCTCGGCTTCTGGCAGGTCCTGTCGGGAATCGATGAATCCGAATGAGGCGATGATGCCCATCAGTTCCTCGAGTTCCGACAGATCGCGTGGATTGATTTGTACCAGATGATCGGAAACGGAGACGAGGTAGTTTTCCACGGCCCGGAGTCCTTATGTAATGTCGACCTTGCCATTGTTGGGCATTTTCGCGCCGGATTCCACCCTGATCGGATGAAAAGGCGGCAATCATGCCCCGAGGGTGGTTTCGCGGGGGGGGGCTGCCACGCGACGCTGTGAGAAATCCGGGGCTAGCCGCGTTTCTTTCGTCTGGATTTGGGCTTTAGAATCCGCGCGAGGAACTGACCGGTGTAGCTGTGTGGCATGGCGGCGACATCTTCCGGCGAGCCTTGGGCGATGATTTCTCCGCCGCCGGAGCCGCCTTCGGGGCCGAGGTCGATGATCCAGTCGGCGGTCTTGATGACATCGAGGTTGTGCTCGATGACCACCACGGTGTTGCCGTGGTCGCGCAGGCGGTGCAGCACTTGCAGCAGTTGTTCGACATCGTGGAAATGCAGGCCGGTGGTGGGTTCGTCGAGAATGTAGAGGGTGCGGCCGGTGTCGCGCTTGGAGAGTTCCCGCGCCAGTTTGATGCGCTGCGCCTCGCCGCCCGAGAGCGTGGTGGCCGACTGGCCGAGGGTGATGTAGGAGAGGCCGACGTCCATCAGTGTTTCCAGCTTGCGGCGGATGACAGGGACGGCGCTGAAGAATTCGGCGGCTTCGTCAACGGGCATTTCGAGCACTTCGTGGATGGTTTTGCCCTTGTAGCGGATGTCGAGTGTTTCGCGGTTGTAGCGTTTGCCTTCGCAGACATCGCAGGGCACATAGATATCCGGCAGGAAATGCATTTCCACCTTGATCAGACCATCGCCCTGGCAGGCTTCGCAGCGGCCGCCCTTGACGTTGAAGCTGAATCGGCCGGGTTTGTAGCCGCGCGAGCGGGATTCCGGCACGTTGGCGAACAGTTCGCGGATGGGTGTGAACAGGCCGGTGTAGGTGGCCGGATTGGAACGCGGCGTGCGGCCGATCGGGCTCTGGTTGATGTCGATGATCTTGTCGAAGTGATCGAGGCCTTCGATATCGCCGTGTGGCGCCGGGTCGTGCGCGGCGCGGTGCAGATGATTGGCGACTGCACGATAGAGCGTGTCGTTGATGAGTGTCGATTTGCCGGAGCCGGAGACGCCGGTCACGCAGGTGAACAGGCCCACCGGCAGGTCGAGTCGTACCGATTTGAGGTTGTTGCCGGTGGCGTCGTGAATGGTGAGAAAGCGCTCCGGATCGGGCGGCACCCGCTCGGCGGGAATGTCGATGCGGCGCTTGCCGGACAGGTATTGCCCGGTGAGCGAGGCCGGGTTGCGCTTGATTGCGGCGGGCTTGCCTTCGGCAACGATGCGTCCGCCGTGCAGGCCGGCGCCGGGGCCGATATCGACGACGTGATCGGCGCTGAGAATGGCGTCCTCATCGTGTTCGACGACGATGATGGTGTTACCCAGGTCACGCAGCCGTTTGAGCGTGGCGAGCAGGCGTTCGTTGTCGCGCTGGTGCAGGCCGATGGAGGGTTCATCCAGCACGTACATCACGCCCACCAGTCCGGCGCCGATCTGGCTGGCGAGCCGGATGCGCTGGGCTTCGCCGCCGGACAGGGTTTCGGCGCTGCGGCTGAGCATCAGATAGTCGAGGCCGACATTGACCAGGAAACTGAGTCGGTCACTGATCTCGTGAATGATCTTTTCCGCAATCTCGCCGCGGTAGCCGGGCAGGTCGAGCTGGCGGAAGAAGTCGCGTGCATCGCCGATCGCCATGGCGGAAATATCCGCCAGGTTGTGGCCTTCGACAAAAACATGCCGCGCCGCTTCGTTCAGCCGCGTGCCTTCACAGGCCGGGCAGGGCTGCGAGCTGAGGTATTTGGCCAGCTCTTCGCGCACAGCGTTGGAACCGGTATCGCGATAGCGGCGCTCGAGATTGTGGATGATGCCCTCGAAGGGATGACTGCGCACGTATTTGAGACCGCGTTCATTGGCGTAGGTGAATTCGATGCGCTCACCCTTGCTGCCGTAGAGCAGGATATCGCGGTATTTTTTCGCCAACCGCTTGAACGGTTTGTCGATGTCGAAACCGTAATGCTCGGCCAGCGAGGAAATCATCTGGAAATAATAGGCGTTGCGCCGGTCCCAGCCGCGAATCGCCCCTTCGGCAATGCTGCGGTTCGGATCGACGACGACACGCTCTTCGGAAAACTGCTGGATCACACCCAGGCCGTCGCATTCCGGGCAGGCGCCGCTGGGGCTGTTGAAGGAAAATAGCCGTGGTTCCAGTTCGGACAGCGAATAGCCGCAATGCGGGCAGGCGAATTTCGATGAGAAAACGATCTCCGCTTCATCCGGGTCGTCCATCGAGGCGATGATGGCGATGCCATTGGCCAGCCGTAACGTGGTCTCGAACGATTCGGCCAGCCGCAGCCGCAGATCGTCGCGCACCTTGAAACGATCCACCACCACCTCGATGCGGTGCTTGCGGCGCAGGTCGAGCCGCGGTGGGTCGTCCAGCTCGCAGATCTCGCCGTCGATGCGGGCGCGGATGAAGCCCTGGGCGCGCAGATCATCGAACAGTTGCAGATATTCCCCCTTGCGGTCGCTCACCACCGGCGCCAGCATCATCCGCTTGCTGCCCGCTGGCAGCGCCAGCACATGATCGACCATCTGGCTGACGGTCTGCGCCTCCAGCGGCAGGTCGTGCTGCGGGCAGTGCGGCACGCCGACACGGGCGAACAGCAGCCGCAGGTAATCGTGAATCTCGGTGATGGTGCCGACCGTCGAACGCGGATTGTGCGAGGTGGTCTTCTGCTCGATCGAAATCGCCGGCGACAATCCCTCGATATGATCCAGATCCGGCTTTTCCATCATCGACAGAAACTGGCGCGCATAGGCCGACAGTGACTCGACATAACGCCGCTGGCCCTCGGCGTAGATCGTGTCGAAAGCCAGCGACGACTTGCCCGAGCCGGACAGTCCGGTGATGACGATCAGCTTGTCGCGCGGCAGATCGAGATCGATGCTTTTGAGATTGTGGGTGCGTGCGCCACGAATGGAAATCTTGGCCATGGGGTCAGTGGGAAAATCAGCATCAGCGGAGTGGAGCCCAATAGTAACCACTCTGCGGCCCGGCTTCGAGTCCTG
>CAZTJP010000149.1:0-5517 GCA_964613895.1 uncultured Thiotrichales bacterium
AAATTCGGGCTAGAGTGTCGCTGAACCGGATGACTGGTTCGAAAAAATAATAAATCCCGCTGAATAATGACCACTTTCTGATTATGGTTTTTAAAAATCTGTTTTCTTAGGAGTATGTGGTTATGTTTATATCATATTGATATTTATAGTTTATTGTTCTTATTTCGTGTTAGAATATTTCTAAAACATAAGAAAAAACGAATATATTTATATAGTTGTCTGATTGTTGTCATTTAATCAATGATTCGATAGGATGCCCAACAGTTTTTGTGGGTACTGGATCTGTCCGTGGCGGATACGAAGCCGCCCAACAAGAAACAGGCGTATCCGGACGATCGTGGAAAGGAGGGCTGTGTTGAGATTTCTGCGCCGATGGGGTGGAGGCGGTTGCCATGACTCGGATCGTCATTGAATCGAATGCATCGGCAAACGGCGCGGACCTGTTGCCCCTGATCGCCAGTCTGGCATTGGTCATGCTGGTCATTGGTGGCAGCTTCGCCTGGATGGGATTGTGGCTGGTTGCGCCATTCTGTGGCTTGGAAATATTGCTGCTGATTGGTGTTCTCGGCTATTTGAGAAAACACGGGCGTCGCAAGCAAGTGATTTCGATCGATTCCGACGAGGTGCGGATCGAGGACGGGGTCGACCGGCCGGAGCACGCTGCGAGTTTCAAACGGGCCTGGGTCGAGATCGTGCTGGAGCCGGCGCGAATCCGGGGATATCCCAGTCGGCTGTTTCTCCGCTGTGCGGGAAAACAAGTCCGGATTGGCGAGATGCTGAATGACAAGGAGCGGCAGGCGCTTGCCAGACGGCTCCGAAGTCTCGTGTCTGCCGCGATTGCGGTCGGTTGAAGGCAATCCTGACTGGCCGGAAGCATTTCAGTATGCCAAACCTGACGTTCATGGCGTCAGGACCAAGACAACAAAGAAGGTTGATGTAGAGGATGAGGAATATGAAGAAACCATTTGCCGGACTCACGGCCAGCCTGGTCGTATGGCTGATTTCCCGGCCGGCCATGGCCGATTTCAAGCTGAACATGCGGGAGGGCGTGACCGATATCAGTCACAAGGTGCATGACTTGCACATGATGATCACCTATGTGTGCATCGTTTTGGCCGTGCTGGTGTTCGGGGCGATGTTCTACTCAATCATCAAGCACCGCAAGTCCCGAGGGCATGAAGCTGCTACCTTTCATGAGAGCACGACCGTCGAAATCATCTGGACGGTGATTCCCTTCCTGATCCTGATTGCGATGGCGATTCCCGCTGCCAAGACGCTGATTGCAATGGAAGACAATTCCGCCGCCGACCTGACCATCAAGGTCACGGGTTATCAGTGGAAATGGCGTTATGAATACATGGATGGTGATGCCAAGGGTTTGTCCTTTTTCAGTTTGCTGGCGACGCCCAGAGATCAGATCGAGGGGAAAGCGAAGAAAGGGGAGCATTACTTGCTCGAGGTCGATAAACCTCTCGTGCTACCAGTCAACAAGAAAGTCCGTTTCCTGGTGACTTCGAATGACGTCATTCATTCCTGGTGGGTGCCCGACTTCGCGGTCAAGCAGGACGCTGTACCGGGCTTCATCAATGAGGCCTGGGCAATCATCAAGGAACCGGGGACCTATCGCGGTCAATGTGCCGAACTGTGTGGCAAGGATCACGGGTTCATGCCAATCAACGTAGTGGCGCTGGATGAGAAAGCCTACCTCGATTGGGCGGCGGAGCAAAAGGCGGCCGCCGCGGCGCTCGCCAGTGCTGCCGACAAGGAATGGACAAAGGATGAGTTGTTCGCCAAGGGCAAGCAGGTCTACGAAAAAATATGTGCTGCATGTCACCAGCCGAATGGCAAGGGGATTCCGGGTGTATTTCCATCCATCGCGGGTAGTCCGGTGGCGACCGGGCCGATTGACGGGCATATCAATGTCGTCATGAACGGACGCCCGGGTACTGCCATGCAGGCTTTCGCCGGCCAGCTGAGTGACCTCGATATTGCGGCAGTTATCACTTATCAACGAAATGCGTTTGGAAACGACAAGGGCGACTTTGTGCAACCCAAACAGATCAAGGCTAAGCGTTAAGGGGAATTACCATGAGTACAGTATTGGTTGATGAACATCATCATGACGAACATCCAAGCGGCATCATGCGCTGGATAACGACTACGAATCACAAGGATATCGGTACGCTGTATCTGTGGTTTGCTTTGATCATGTTCTTTGTCGGCGGCATCATGGCACTGGTGATACGTGCCGAGCTGTTCCAGCCTGGCCTGCAGTTCGTCGAGCCACAGTTTTTCAATTCGATGACCACGATGCATGCGCTGATCATGATATTTGGCGCCGTGATGCCAGCCTTCACCGGCTTGGCCAACTGGTTGTTGCCGATGATGGTCGGGGCGCCCGATATGGCCTTGCCCCGGTTGAATAACTGGAGTTTCTGGTTATTGCCGTTCGCCGGCGTGATGTTGCTTTCGACACTGCTGATGCCCGGTGGCGGTCCTGCTGGCGGCTGGACCATGTACCCCCCGCTGGTGCTGCAAACCGGCGCTGCGTTTCCATTTCTGATTTTTTCCGTGCATCTGCTGGGTATTTCATCGGTGCTCGGATCCATCAATATCATCGCGACCATATTCAACATGCGGGCGCCCGGCATGACACTGATGAAGATGCCGCTGTTCGTCTGGACCATGATGATTACAGCCTATTTGCTGATTGCAACGGTTCCGGTGTTGGCGGGTGCGGTTACAATGCTGCTGACGGACAAGTTCTTCGGCACCAGCTTCTTTTCCGCTGCCGGTGGCGGTGATCCGGTCATGTTCCAGCATATCTTCTGGTTCTTCGGGCACCCGGAGGTCTACATTCTGATCCTGCCGGCATTTGGTGTGATCTCCCAGATCATTCCGACCTTTGCCCGCAAGCCATTGTTCGGATATGCCTCGATGGTGTATGCAACCGCCAGTATTGCGTTTTTGTCCTTCATCGTCTGGGCGCACCACATGTTCACTACCGGCATGCCGCTGGCGGGCGAGTTGTTTTTCATGTTTTCCACCATGCTGATCGCTGTACCAACCGGCGTGAAGGTTTTCAACTGGACTGCCACCATGTGGAGGGGTTCGATGACATTCGAGACTCCCATGTTGTTTGCCATCGGATTTCTAGTGATGTTCACGATAGGTGGATTCTCCGGTCTGATGCTGGCGATTGCTCCGGCAGATTTTCAGTACCATGATACTTACTTTGTCGTGGCGCATTTCCACTATGTGCTGGTCACAGGATCAATCTATTCACTGTTGGCGGCTGCGTATTTCTGGTTGCCTAAGTGGACCGGGAATATGTATGACGAAAAGCTCGGAAAGCTGCATTTCTGGTTGTCGACCGTTTTCGTCAATCTCACTTTTTTCCCGATGCACTTCACCGGGCTGGCTGGTATGCCACGCCGGATTCCGGACTATCCCATGCAGTTTGCAGAGTTCAATATGATGTCCAGTATCGGCGCGTTTGGGTTCGGTTTGTCCCAGTTGTTGTTTGTCTACATCGTGTTCAAGACCATCCGGGGTGGAGAAAAAGCGACTGCGAGGGTTTGGGAAGGTGCTGAAGGCCTGGAGTGGACCTTGCCATCGCCGCCACCCTACCACAGCTTTACTACGCCTCCGGAAGTCCGCTAACGGAATGAGATCTTCATTCGGGGCTTGGATTGGTGTGCTGTCAGGCACACCAATCCTGGATATCGGATTGCACGTGTAACGATTGCTGTTTCAGGTGATGAATGATTGATGAAGCCAAACGCAGGAAAAGAATAGGGTGGACAGCGGTGCTGTTGGGTTTGGTTGCCCTGGCGTTCTACGTGGGTTTCATTGCCGCGGTCGCATGGCGTTAATACCATGAGTGAGCAAAACAGCAACAGTTCAGCTCGTACTGTATTCTGGCTGTCGTTGGTTGTGGTCGGTATGTTCGGGTTCGGTTTTGCGATGGTGCCTTTGTACAACGTCTTTTGTGACGTAACGGGGATCAATGGCAATACATCGGGTGTCAAGGTACGGGCCTCGGTCGGAGAATACCGCGTCGATGAGAGTCGTACCGTCAAAGTTCAATTTCTGGGGAATGTCAATCAGGAGGCGCGTTGGGATTTCGCGCCGGAGACGTTTGAAATCGAGGTTCATCCAGGAAAACTCTATACGGCATATTTCAATGCGACCAATTTACTCGATGAGCCAGTCGTCGGGCAGGCCATTCCCAGTGTCATGCCCGGGCTTGCGGCATTGCACTTTCATAAAACGGAATGTTTCTGCTTTACTCAGCAGGCATTCAAGCCACGAGAGAAACGGCACATGCCAGTGACTTTTATGGTTGACCCACAGTTGCCCGATGATATCGAAACCATCAGCCTGGCCTATACTTTTTTTGATATCACCAGAACTGCGAAAAACAGTTCACAATCAAAGCCTGTGACAGGCAAAAATCCACCAATAGCCGAAGAGTCCATTAACGGAGGATAGTTATGGCGCATACAGCAGACGATTATTACGTCCCGCATGGCAGTTACTGGCCAATACTGGGATCGATAGGGCTGACCACCTTGCTGGTTGGTTTTGCGCTCTATCTCAATCAGGCCAGTGTTGGCGGATATTTGATGGCAGGCGGTGTTGGCATCACCCTACTGATGATGATCGGCTGGTTTGGCACGGTCATTCGGGAGAGTGAATCGGGTGCCTACAACCGGCAGGTGGATCGGAGTTTCCGCTGGGGCATGTTCTGGTTCATTGTTTCCGAGGTCATGTTCTTCGCGGGGTTTTTCGGTGCCCTGTTCTATGCGCGTGAGCTTTCCGTTCCCTGGCTTGCTGGCGAAGGCGCGAAAGCGGCAACGGGTGAGTTTCTGTGGAAGGGGTTTTCGGCAATCTGGCCGACCAACGGTCCGAAATCGGTTGGCGGGGAGTTCGAACCCATGGAGGCTTGGGGAATCCCGGCTTTGAATACAGCGATTTTGCTGTCCTCAGGCGCAACGCTGACGTGGGCGCATCATGCTTTGAAGGCTGGCCATCGCGGCAAGTTGATTCTGGGGTTGGCGCTCACCATTGCACTGGGTTTTTTGTTCCTCGGTTTGCAGGCCACCGAGTATCGTGAGGCGTATGAGCATCTGAATCTTACGCTTGGCTCCGGTATTTACGGATCAACGTTTTTTATGTTGACTGGCTTTCACGGAATGCACGTCACCATCGGCGCCATCATGTTGACCGTGATGTTGCTGCGTGCCCTGAAAGGGCATTTTACGCCGGATAACCATTTTGCTTTCGAGGCGACTGCCTGGTATTGGCATTTCGTTGATGTCGTCTGGTTGGGGCTATTTATCTTTGTGTATTGGCTCTGAAGGGTTTCATGGCTGGTCGTGCGAAGATGCAGTGCACTTCGTGCTCTTTGTCACTGAAGGGTGTGAGGCCCGGAGATTGAAACAAGGCTCGAGCAAGAAAGGCGCTTCGGCGCCTTTCTTGCGCTGGCTCACCCCACGTGGAAAGGCTAGCCCG
>CAZTJP010000150.1:0-5492 GCA_964613895.1 uncultured Thiotrichales bacterium
TCCCTGTAGGCTCGACGGCCGCTGTCCTGCGGCCGACGTCCGTGAACTGACGCTGCCCGCCGGGCTGCTCCAGGGTGGTTTTGGGTTGGTGTTATTTGTTTTTGAGGAGGACGTAGACGGCGCCGGTGCCGCCGTCTCGGGGGGTGGCGGAGCAGAAGGCGATAATGCCGCGGTATTGGCGTAACCAGTTGTTGATGCGGCTTTTGAGAACAGGTTCGCCGTTGCTGGAGCGGTAGCCTTTGCCGTGGATGATGTGGACGCATCGCCAGCCCCGGTTGCGGGCATGGTGGAGAAAGGTGGTCAGTTCGCGCCGGGCAGTGACGGCGTTCATGCCGTGCAGGTCGATTTCACCGTCGCGCCGGTATTCGCCGCGCTTGAGTTTACGCATGGTTTTATATTGGACACCGTTGCCCCGGTATTCGAGGTATTCGTCGGGTCGGACGTCGAGCGGGTATTCGTCATGGCTGAGGAGGTTGTCCATGATTTCCCGGTTGTCTTTTTCCTGTTGTCTGGGGCGTGGTGCGGGTTTGCTGGTGGGGGTATGGCGTTTTGGGTTCTGGATGGGCCGGACGTTGCCGACGGCCTGGCGGAAGAGTTCGGATGCTGAGTTGGGGGCTTCGGGTTTGTCTGCCATTGCGGTAGCGTATCAGACTCTTTCGATGAGGTCTTTTCGTGGTTGTGCCATGGCAGGTGTGGCGCTGTTTGGGGCATGGCGTTGGGGTAGGGCAGCGGTATACCATACGGGCCCATGAAGATACTTGTGAGCAATGACGACGGTTATCTGGCGGCGGGGCTGGCTTGCCTGGCGGAGGCGTTGGCGCCTTTTGGTGCGGTGACGGTGGTGGCGCCGGATCGCAATCGCAGTGGGGCGAGTAATTCGCTGACGCTGGATTTGCCGTTGCGGGCGACGTTGTCGGAGAACGGTTTCTATCGGGTGGATGGCACACCGACCGATTGTGTGCATCTGGCGATTACGGGGTTGCTGGAAGCGGAGCCGGATATCGTGGTCAGTGGTATCAATCATGGCCCGAATCTGGGTGATGATGTGTTTTATTCCGGGACGGTGGCGGGTGCGATGGAGGGACGGTTCCTGGGGTTTCCGGCCATTGCGGTGTCGATCGATTCATTCGAGCCGCGTCACCTCGAGACGGCCGGACAGGCGGTGGCCTGGCTGATGCGGCGCTTGATCGATGATCCATTGCCGTGGAATACGATTTTCAATGTCAATGTGCCGGATGTGCCATGGGAGGCGATTCGCGGTTTCCGGGTGACGCGGCTGGGGCATCGTCACAAGGCCGAGCCGGTGGTACGTTCGACGAATCCACGTGGTGAGACGATTTATTGGGTGGGGCCGCCAGGTGGGGAGGCGGATGCCGGCGAGGGGACGGATTTTCATGCATTGCGGCAGGGGTATGTGTCGGTGACGCCGTTGCAGATGGATTTGACGCAGCATGGGCGGTTGGAGGCGGCACGCATGTGGCTGGAGGGGAGGCATGAGGGCTGAGGGCGTGGGGATGACCTCGCAGCGGGCGCGGGATCGCCTGGTGCCGTTGCTGCAATCGCTGGGTATTCGCGACATGATGGTGTTGATGGCGATTCGTCAGACGCCACGGCATTTGTTCGTCGAGGAGGCGCTGGCGGGGCGGGCGTATGAGAACATCGCTTTGCCGATTGGTTATGGACAGACGATTTCACAGCCCTATACCGTCGCGCGGATGACCGAACTCGTGATGGAACACAGGCCGCGTCGGGTGCTGGAAGTGGGGACAGGCTCCGGTTATCAGGCGGCGGTGCTGGCCCAGCTGGAGGTGGAGGTATATACCGTCGAACGAATCGCGAAACTGCATCAACGATCTCGGCGTTTGCTGGCAGAGTTGGGTCTCGATCGTGTCCATTGTCACCTTGCGGGCAATGAGCCGGGCTGGCCGGAGCAGGCGCCGTTCGATGCCATCCTGATGACGGCGGCCGCAGAGTCGGCACCCTCCGGCTTGCTCGAGCAACTGGCGCCTGGTGGTGCGCTGGTATTGCCATTGGGGTCGCCTGGCGAACGGCAGGTGCTGACACGCATCGTTCGGCGTGATGAGGGCTTCGAGCAGGAATCGATCGAGGATGTGCATTTCGTGCCGTTCGTTCAGGGAGAGGCGGAATGAAACTGTTTGGCGCATTGTATGACCGGGTGATGGGCTGGGCCCGCCACCGCCATGCGCCGTGGTACCTGTCCGCGGTCAGTTTTTCCGAGGCGATTTTCTTTCCCGTGCCAGTGGCGCTGATGTTATTGCCGATGTCACTGGCCCGGCCGGCGCGTGCCTGGCGGTTGGCACTGGTGACACTGGTATTTTCGGTGGCCGGTGGTGTGGTGGGTTATCTGCTGGGCTGGCAGTTGTACGAGGTGTTGCAACCCTGGTTGAGCCATTATGCCGAACCGATTGCGCGTGCCCGTCAGTGGTTTGGTGAATACGGCGTTTGGGTGATTCTGATGGCGGGTTTCTCTCCGGTTCCCTACAAGGTTTTCACCATCACCGCCGGGTCGCTGAGCATGGCGTTCGTGCCATTTCTGCTGGCCTCGATCGTGGCGCGCGCGGCGCAGTTCTTCCTCATTGCCGGGCTGGTGGTCTGGCTGGGACCGACCATGGAACCGCGAATTCGCCAGTATATCGAATGGCTGGGCTGGGCCGTGGTGGTGATCGTGGTTGTGGTGCTGGTGTATCTCAATGTTCGCTGACGGTTCCATGAAAATGCCTTTGCGACTGCTTGCCGGGTTGCTGAGTGCTTGTCTGGTCGCGCTCTCGCTGTCACTGGCCGGCTGTGCAACACTCAATGAGACCAAGGTGAAATCCGCTGAACGGCGTGTGGCCTATCGAGTTCGTTCCGGTGATACGCTGGAAGGCATTGCCTGGCGATTCGGATTGCCCCTGAGAGACGTGGCCTACTGGAACCGGATGTGGTTGCCGCCCTACAAGTTGCGTCCTGGCCAGTTGGTCTTTCTCAGTCCGCCCGCGGGGGGTACGCCCCGCCCGCCATGGTGGGTACGCTGGAAGCTGCGCCAGCGGCAGGCGCAAGCCAGGCCGCCCGCGCCTCCGGTTTCCCAGCCCACGGTGGTCAGGCCATCGCCTCCGCCCTCGCCGCCTCAGGTGGCGCCGCCGCCAGTGGTCTCCCGGCCAGTGACGATCCCCAGACCGACATCGCCCAGGGCGGCGCCACCCAGGCCGACACCACCCAGACCGGCCGCTGCGCCGAGTATCCGCTGGCAATGGCCGATACCCCCGCCAAGGGGAAGCCGTTCCTTCATCGTCCGTACCTCGGGCGGTTCGGGCTTGCGGCTCAGGGGCAGGCCGGGCGAGGTCGTGCGCGCGGCGGCGTCGGGTAAAGTCGTCTATAGTGGCAACAACCTGAAAGGCTATGGTGAGCTGATCATCATCAAGCACAGCAACACTTTGGTGAGTGCTTACGGGTTCAATCGCAAACGGTTCGTGTCGGAGGGGATGCAGGTCCGCAAGGGACAGAAGATTGCGGAAATGGGCGTGCAGCCCAATGGCGAGGCGGTGCTGTATTTCGATATCCGGCGTTCGGGCCGGTCGGTTGATCCCTTGCGTTATCTGCCGCGACTTTAGCGAGTCGGCCCTTGGTTATGGTAAAATATCATAAAAATCAGTTGCTTATAATCAATAACTGATAATTGGTAGTAATATTTTCCGACTGGACTATTGGGCCGCTGTCCCGGATAATGTGGCACCATAATCATCGCATGAGAGTGATATGGAGGAGGAAGGCCCCAAAAAGCCAGGTTCGGCCAAAGCCGGCGACCCGGCGAGCACGACCCAGATCAGTCTCAAGGAGCTGGATGCCACCCAGCTGTATCTCAAGGAAATCGAATTCTCCCCCCTGCTGACCCCCGAAGAAGAGGTCCATTACGGCAAGCTGGCGCGCGCGGGCGACGAGGAAGGTCGCAAGAAGATGATCGTCTGCAATTTGCGGCTGGTGGTCAAGATTGCCCGGCGCTATATGAATCGCGGGCTGTCGTTGCTGGATCTGATCGAGGAGGGCAATCTGGGTTTGATCCGGGCGGTGGAAAAGTTCGATCCGGATCGTGGATTCCGTTTCTCCACTTATGCGACCTGGTGGATCCGACAGACCATCGAACGTGGTCTGATGAACCAGACTCGTACCATCCGTCTTCCCATCCATGTCATCAAGGCGCTCAATGCTTTTCTCAAGGCCAATCGGGAGTTGACGCAGCAGCTCGACCGTGAACCGACGATCGAAGAGGTTGCCGCGAAGATGGGCCGCCCGCTGGCGGAGGTGGAGAAACTGCTCGATCTGAGTGAACGCACCACATCGCTGGATCTGCCGCTGAGCCAGGGCAACGACCGTTCGGTGATGGAGATGGTGCCCGATGAGGTGTTTCCCGAACCGGACGAGTTCCTGCAGGACAAGCACGTGGTCGCGATGGTGGATTCCTGGCTGGATGAGTTGGATGAGAAACAAAGCGAGGTGATCGTCCGGCGTTTTGGCTTGCATGGCTTCGAGGCGGCGACGCTGGAGCAGGTGGGCGCCGAGTTGGGGGTGACACGCGAGCGCGTCCGCCAGATCCAGATGGAGGCGTTGCGCCGGTTACGGCATATTCTGATCAATCGCGGTCTGTCGGAAGACGCGCTGTTGTCCGACTGAAGCTCGCGAGCGTTTCAGGGCAGCAGCAATGCCGCCACCACCCGCCGGCGTTCGGAGACCAGTACATTGTAGGTACGGCAGGCAGCGGCCGAAGCCATGATCTCGCAACCGATCCCCCGCTGTTGAAGGTCGAGCTGCACCTGGATGTCGGGAAAGGCGAATTCGGGGCCGGAGCCGATGACCACCAGTTCGGGCCGGTAGTCGATGAGGGTGGCCAGGTTGTCGGTGGTCACCGCGCCGATCTGATCGCACGCCCAGGGTTCGACGGGTTGATCAGGGAAGACGAAGATGCTCCGGGTATGGCGTTCATCGCGCACATCGACGAAACCGGAGCCGTATCGGGTTATGATGTTGTCTGACGGGTCGAGGTCTTCGCTGAACTGCATGTTGCGTGGTGAGGTAGCGCCCGAATGTTCACAAGCGGTGTGAAGAATATAGCATGAGTGACGCGATCTACGCTTTCCATATCTCCACTTTCGAGGCGGCGCTGGAGGACTGGAAACGGGAACAGCTCGAAGCCTATCCGCACCAGGCGGAGTTGATCGAGACCGTGGCGCTGGCGATGCGGGATTTCATGGACTCCGAGCCGGTCCGGCGCCACAAGATGCGAGTCGAACGCTCGCCGCGTCAGGGCGCTGGCTGAGAGGTGCGTGGCTCATGGCTGGCCGAGGCGTTGACGCTTCTGCATCGTGACGGTTAAAGTCTCGGTTCCCTGGCCCGGGCAGCGTTTTCATGGCAATGACCGGAAGCCGTATGCAACCAAGAAAATGAGGCGCTGACAGAGTCGATATGGAGGAATTTCCCCGAATCAAACGGCTTCCCCC
>CAZTJP010000151.1:0-5491 GCA_964613895.1 uncultured Thiotrichales bacterium
CGCCAATATCGCCCCGGTGGAAATCAGCTACACCAAGAGTATTCAGACCCTAACAATCTGAGGAGAAACTATGTCAACCCAAACTTATAACTACACGGTGGTCAGGCAGTTCGCCATTATGACTGTTGTTTGGGGAATAGTCGGCATGCTGGTCGGCGTCATCATTGCAGCTCAACTGATCTGGCCTGATCTGAGCTTTGATGTTCCCTGGTTAACCTACAGCCGACTGCGGCCATTGCATACCAATGCGGTGATCTTTGCCTTTGGCGGTTCGGCACTCTTTGCCACGTCCTACTATGTGGTGCAGCGTACCTGCCAGACCCGGCTATGGGGCGGCTTTCTGGTGCCGTTCACCTTTTGGGGCTGGACGCTGGTTATCGTACTGGCGGCCATCACGCTCCCGCTGGGTATGACGACCTCCAAGGAATACGCCGAGCTGGAGTGGCCCATCGACATTCTGATTACGCTGGTGTGGGTGGCTTATGCGCTGGTTTTCTTTGGCACGATCATGACGCGCAAGACGCGCCACATCTATGTGGCCAACTGGTTCTATGGCGCGTTCATTCTGACCATTGCGGTACTGCACCTTGGCAACAGCGCGGAGATTCCGGTCTCGCTGACCAAGTCGTACTCGGTCTATCCCGGCGCCATCGACGCGATGGTTCAGTGGTGGTACGGGCATAATGCGGTAGGTTTCTTCCTGACAGCCGGTTTCCTGGGCATGATGTATTACTTCGTACCCAAGCAGGCGGGTCGCCCGGTCTATTCCTACCGGCTCTCGGTGGTGCACTTCTGGGCGCTGATCTCCACCTACATGTGGGCTGGCCCGCACCATTTGCATTACACCGCACTGCCGGACTGGGCGCAAAGCGCGGGCATGGTTTTCTCCCTGATCCTTCTGGCGCCTTCCTGGGGTGGCATGATCAACGGCATCATGACGCTGTCGGGCGCCTGGCACAAGCTGCGCACCGATCCGATCCTCAAGTTCCTGATTGTGTCGCTGTCGTTCTACGGCATGTCGACCTTTGAAGGGCCGATGATGTCGATCAAGACGGTCAATGCCCTGTCGCACTACACGGACTGGACCATCGGTCACGTACATTCCGGTGCGCTGGGTTGGGTC
This sequence comes from uncultured Thiotrichales bacterium, assembly GCA_964613895.1. Taxonomy (GTDB): domain Bacteria; phylum Pseudomonadota; class Gammaproteobacteria; order UWMA-0217; family UWMA-0217; genus HyVt-560. The sequence continues at coordinate 1,124 of CAZTJP010000151.1, forward strand.
GCCATGGTTTCCATCGGCAGTATCTATGCGCTGATTCCCAAGCTGTTCGGCCGGGAAGGGATGTACAGCACGCGGCTGATCGAATTGCATTTCTGGATCGCCACCGTGGGCGTGGTGCTCTATATCGCCGCCATGTGGATCGCCGGGGTCATGCAAGGCCTGATGTGGCGGGCGGTCAATGCCGATGGCACGCTGACCTACAACTTCATCGAATCGCTCGAAAGAACCTATCCATTCTATGCGGTACGCCTGCTGGGCGGCATTCTGTTCCTTGGTGGCATGCTGCTGATGGCTTACAACGTGTGGAAAACGGTCAAGGGCGCCAACGCCGTCAACGAGCCGGTTCCCGCCGCGGCATAACAACAGGAGATAGCAATCATGAGTCATGAAGCTGTTGAAACCAATACGGGGTTACTGGCCCTGTTGATTCTCATCGTGATCAGCATCGGTGGTTTGACCGAGATCGTCCCGCTGTTCTTTCTCAAGCAGACCACCGAGCCGGTCGAGGGCCTGAAGCCTTATACCGCGTTGCAACTGGAAGGCCGTGATGTCTACATCAAGAATGGCTGCAATGTCTGCCATTCGCAGATGATTCGTCCGTTCCGGGCCGAAACCGAACGCTATGGCCACTATTCGGTTGCTGGTGAGTTCGTCTATGACCACCCGTTCCTGTGGGGTTCCAAGCGTACCGGACCGGATCTGGCGCGGGTAGGGGGCCGTTACAGCGACGACTGGCATCGTGCTCATCTGCACAATCCACGTGATGTGGTGCCCGAGTCGAACATGCCAGCGTTTCCGTGGCTGGAAACCACACCACTCGATCCGGATGGCATCCAGGCAAAGATGAAAGTGATGAAGACGCTTGGTGTTCCATATACCGATGAGGACATCAAGAAAGCACCGGATGAGATCCGCGGCAAAACCGAACTCGATGCCTTGGTCGCTTATTTGCAGAACCTCGGCACGGTCATCAGCAAGCGGGGGAAATAGCGATGGATATCAACGTATTCAGAGGTATTTCCACCCTGATGGCGCTGGCGGCTTTCGTCGGTGTGTGGATATGGGCCTGGAGCAGCCGCCGCAAAGCGGAGTTCAACGAGGTTGCCAACCAGTTGTTTGATGCAGAAGAAGAACGCCTACACCAACGTTCTCTTCATCAGCTGATCAATGAGGAGACTGAAAAATGAGCACGTTCTGGAGCGCATGGATCATCGTATTGATCCTCGGCAATATCTTCGCCTGCTACTGGCTGATCCGGTGGGCGACCAAACCCGTACCCGGTGAAGCGGCGGAAGGCGATGTCACCGGTCATTCCTGGGATGGCTTGCAGGAGTTCAACAACCCCTTGCCTCGCTGGTGGCTGTATCTGTTCTACGGCACCATCGTGTTCGGGCTGATCTATCTGACACTCTATCCCGGACTGGGCGCCTACAAGGGCTTGCTGGGCTGGACTTCCCATAACCAGTGGGACAAGGAGATGGCTCAGGCGGAGAAGACCTACGGTCCGATCTTCAAGAAATATGCAGCCATGGATATCCCGACGCTGGCGAAGGATCCCAAGGCCAACGAGATGGGACGCAGTCTGTTTCTGAACTACTGTGCGCAATGTCACGGATCGGATGCTGGCGGCGGGCCGCATTTCCCGAATCTGACCGACAACGACTGGTTGTGGGGTGGCGAGCCCGAAACCATCGAGAAGACCATCCTCGACGGGCGGCAGGGCATCATGCCTGCCCGCGGTGGTGCGCCCATCGATGACGAAGGCGTCAAGGATGTCGCGCAATACGTGCTCAGCCTCAGTGGGCGCAAGCACGATGCGGCCCGGGCGGAGCGTGGCAAGAAGACCTTCGACACCATCTGCATGGCCTGTCATACGCCGGCAGGTACGGGCAACCACGCCATGGGCGCGCCGAACCTGACCGACAAGATCTGGCTGCATGGCAGCACCTTGCAGTCGATCGAGAAAACCATTCGTGAGGGACGTCACAATGTCATGCCCGCACATCGGGATTTTCTCGGAACCGACAAGGTTCACTTGCTGGCAGCCTATGTCTATAGTCTGAGCCACAAGTAGTCTGTAAACTCAAACCCGGATATCTTCCGAGCCGATGGCGATTGTTCGCCAATCGGAAGAATCCGGGTTTGTCATTACTACTACCGGAGAAGAGATCATGAGAGGACAGCAGGAAACCCAACAGCAGAACAATCAGCAAGTTGGCATGTGCCAATCGATCGCCTCGGTGCTCTGGCCATCATTCGTCGTGGCGGGCATTGCCAATACCTTGCTGTTTACGTTTTTCGATCCGTCGGAGTTGATGGCGTGCCGGGGAGGGCAGGGCCCGTCACTGACTGCGATCTATTCGATGGGTTTCTTTTCGTTCTGGGCCATCACCGCATTGTCGAGTTTTGCGACCCAGTATTTCATGAAACCCTGTGACGAGAACAGACGAAAAGCCACATGAATACTTCTTCATCCAAATCAGGACAGGTCAATTCCGGCCAGGTCACCGAGTTCTACAAGAAGCGCGAGAAGATCTATCCGCGCGAAGTGCACGGCATGTTCGCCCGCCTGCGTGTGCTCGGTGTTTTTGCATTGCTGGGTCCATATTATCTGTTGCCCTGGCTGCAATGGAATGGTCACCAGTCGGTACTCTTCGATCTGCCGGGCAGAAAGTTCCATATCTTTGGCCTGACCTTCTGGCCACAGGACTTTTTCTATCTGGCGGTGCTGCTGATCATTGCCGCGCTGTCACTGTTTTTCTTCACTGCGCTGGCGGGCCGTCTGTGGTGCGGCTATGCCTGTCCGCAAACGGTATGGACGGAAGTCTTTCTGTGGATCGAACGCAAGGTCGAAGGCAACCGTAATCAGCAGATCAAGCTGGACAAATCGGAGTGGACTTCGCAGAAAGCGATGCGCAAGTTCACCAAGCATGCGATCTGGATACTGTTCTCGCTGTGGACGGGTTTTACGTTCGTGGGCTATTTCACGCCGATTCGTGAATTGGCCCATTCGGTATTGACATTCAGTACCGGCCCTTGGGAAACCTTCTGGATTTTGTTCTACAGTTTTGCGACCTACGGCAATGCGGGCTGGATGCGTGAACAGGTCTGTCTCTATATGTGCCCCTATGCACGTTTCCAGAGCGCCATGTTCGATAAGGATACGCTGATCATTTCCTATGATGAAAAGCGTGGCGAACCTCGTGGCCCACGGCGGCGTGGCGCCGATCCGGCAGAACTGGGGCTGGGGGATTGCGTCGATTGCACCCAATGCGTACAGGTCTGCCCGACCGGGATCGACATTCGCAACGGCTTGCAATACGAATGCATCGGCTGTGCCGCCTGCATCGATATCTGCGACCAGGTCATGGAAAAAATGGGCTATGAAAAGGGCCTGATCCGTTACACCACGGAACACGCCATGAAAGGGAACAAAACGCATATTCTGCGTCCCCGCGTGATTCTGTATGGATTGCTGTTACTGACACTGCTGTCCGGGCTGGTGTATTCGATCGCCACGCGCGTGCCACTGGAACTCGATGTCATTCGTGATCGCAATGCGCTGTATCGTGAGAATGGCGATGGCCAGATCGAAAATGTCTATACCTTGAAAGTCATCAATATGGACAACAAACCGCATCGCTACAAGATCACCGCGACTGGCCTGAAAGGTCTGCAACTCCATGGTGTCGAAGATACCGTGGTTCCGAGCGGCAAGGTGGAAGATATGGTCGTCGAACTGGCGACCGACCCCGAGAACATTCCGGCGGTCAGCAACATGATCGAATTCCATATCCAGGCCGTCGATGATCCAAAACTGCACCAGGATGCAACGGCCCGTTTTCTTGGCCCCAGAAAAGACTGATCCGGCGAGCGAAGCTTGTTGGCAAGTAACTGCAAGAGGTGAATGCGATGGAACAACTCGATACCGAACCCTGGTACCAGCAATTCTGGCCCTGGGCACTGATTTCCCTGCCTGCAACTGCCGTCATCGGCTGCATGATCACCATCACACTGGCGATCCGCAGCAATGACGGGCTGGTCCGTGATGACTATTACAAGGATGGTCTGGCGATCAATCAGACTTTCGCTCGCGATGAACGCGCCAAGGCGCTGGGACTGTCAGCCGATGTCGTCATCAACCCTGACCGCAAACTGGTCGAAATGCGCTTGGATCAGGACATCGACGACCCGACGCTGACGCTACACTTCATCCATGCGACTCGTGCGGGACTCGATCAGCGTATCGACCTCGAGCGGCTGGATGCACGTACCTACAGAGGCCAGCTCGATCACTTGCTGGCGAAAGGGAAGTGGCACATCGAAGTCGTCTCCAGCCGCAAGGACTGGCGTCTCGCCGCCACATTG
>CAZTJP010000152.1:0-5486 GCA_964613895.1 uncultured Thiotrichales bacterium
GTTAGTGGTTTGGGCTCGCGTTATTGGGTGTTTTCGGGGGTCAGGTCGTCGAGCAGTTGGTGGAGCCAGTTCACGCGCTCGGGGGTGTCCTCGATGTCGAGGCTGAATTGGAGTTTTTCCTGGCCTTGCAGTTTGAAGTTGGAGCCGGGTGCCTGGATGAGGCTGAGCAGGCGGGCTACGTCGATGTTGGGGGTGTCGTTGAAGATCAGTTGGCCGGCGTCGGGGCCGAGGCTGATTTTGCGGATGCCCAGGCGGGTGGCCTTGAGTTTGAGTTCGTGGCTGGCGAACAGGGTTTTGGCGGGGTCGGGGAGGAGTCCGAAGCGGTCGATGAGTTCGATTTGCAGGTCGTTGAGGGTGTCGGTGTCGGTGGCGCTGGCGATGCGTTTGTAGAAGGTCAGGCGGGTGTGTACGTCGTGGATGTAGTCGTTGGGCAGCAGGGTTGGGGCGCCGAGGTCGACTTCGGTGATGTGTTCGGGGGTTTCCAGTGATTCGGGGACTTTGCCTTCCTTGAGTGCGCGGACGGCGCGTTCGAGCAGTTCGTTGTAGAGGGTGAAGCCGATTTCCTGGATCTGGCCGCTTTGTTCGTCGCCGAGGAGTTCGCCGGCGCCGCGTATTTCGAGGTCGTGGGTGGCGAGGGTGAAGCCGACGCCGAGGTCTTCGAGTGATTCGATGGCTTCGAGGCGTTTGATGGCGTCTCGGGTCATGGCCTTGCGGTGGGGGGTGATGAGGTAGGCGTAGGCACGGTGGTAGGAGCGGCCGACGCGTCCACGCAGTTGGTGCAGTTGTGAGAGGCCGAATTTGTCGGCGCGGTTGATGATGATGGTGTTGGCCGAGGGGACGTCGATACCGGTTTCGATGATGGTGGTGCAGACCAGGATGTTGAAGCGTTGGTGGTAGAAGTCGAGCATGACTTGTTCGAGGTCGCGTTCCCGCATTTGGCCGTGGGCGATTTCGATGCTGGCGTCGGGCACCAGTTCGGCCAGTTCGCGGGCGGCTTTTTCGATGCTTTTGACTTCGTTGTGGAGGAAGTAGACCTGACCACCGCGGCGGATTTCACGCTGGCAGGCTTCCTGGATCATGACGCCGTTCCATTCGCTGACGAAGGTTTTGATGGCGTGGCGCTGCATCGGCGGGGTGGCGATGATGGAGAGATCGCGCAGGCCGGAGAGTGACATGTTGAGTGTACGCGGGATGGGGGTGGCGGTGAGGGTGAGGATATCCACTTCGGCGCGCAGGGCTTTGAGGCGTTCCTTGTGGCGGACGCCGAAGCGTTGTTCTTCGTCGATGATGACCAGGCCAAGGTTTTTGAATTTGATGTCTTTTTGCAGCAGTTTGTGGGTGCCGATGACGATATCGACGGTGCCGTCGGCCAGTCCGGCGAGCACTTCTTTCTGTTCGCTGGGGGAGCGGAAGCGGGACAGGGCTTCGATGCGGAACGGCCATTCCGAGAAACGGTCGGCGAAGTTTTGGCCGTGTTGCTGGGCCAGCAGGGTGGTGGGGACGAGGACGGCGACCTGGCGGCCGGCGTTGGCGACGGTGAAGGCAGCGCGCATGGCGACTTCGGTTTTGCCGAAGCCGACATCGCCGCAGACGACGCGATCCATGGGTTTCGGGGATTTGAGATCTTCGAGTACAGCGTCGATGGCGGCTTGCTGGTCCTCGGTTTCTTCGAAGGGAAATGCGGAGACAAAGGCTTGCAGATCGGCCGTCTCGGTATCGTAGGCGTTACCCTTGCGGGCGGCGCGGCGGGCGTAGATGTCGAGCAATTCGGCGGCGGCGTCCCAGGCTTTTTGCGCCGCGCGCTTGCGGGCTTTGTGCCATTGATCGGAGCCGAGTTTGTGGACGGGCGCATGGTCTTCATCGGCGCCGGTGTAGCGGCTGATGAGGTGCAATGAGGCGACCGGGACGTAGAGTTTGTCACCGCCGGCGTATTCGAGGGTGAGGAATTCGGATTCAACGCCACCGACTTCCAGTAGTTGCAGGCCGGCGTAACGACCGACACCGTGATCTTCATGCACCACAGGGGAGCCGAGGTTGAGTTCGCTGAGATTGCGGATGACGGCGTTGCCGTCGCGGGTCGGTTTGCGTTTGCGGCGCTGTTGACGGGTGCGATTGGGAAACAGCGCAGTTTCCGGCATCAGGGTCAGTCGATCACCAGGCAGTTGGAAGCTTTCTTCGATGGGTGCCACGGTAATGGCGTGGCGCGCCTTGCTGTTGAGAAATCCAAGCCAGTCGGCCACCGGTTTGGGGTGGATGCCGAACGGCCGCAGGGTGTCGAGAATGTGTTCACGTCGGCCGGTCGAATCGGCGGTGAACAGGATGCGGTGTTCGCTTTGCTCGAGGTGCTGTTGCAGTGCCTCGGCGGGATGCTCCTGGCGCGGTTTGAGGCTGACATCGGGCAATGCTTTGGTGCTGAAATTGATGGCATCGTCACCGGGATGCTTTTCCCGCTGGATCGTGATCCGTGGCGCCAGCCGGGGCAGGAGTTCCGGTAACGGAAGGAAAACTTCGTCGGGTGTCAGCAACGGACGTTCGAGATCGTGGCGGCGTTGTTCATAGCGGCTTTGTGCTTGTTCGACAAAGTCCTGCGCCTGCGCTTCGAGATCGCCGAACCCCGCGAACAGGGTGTTGCCGGGCAGGTAATCGGTCAGGGTGGCGGTCTGTTCGAAGAACAGGGGCAGATAGTATTCGATGCCGCCAACGGGGTTGCCGGCGGAGACGCTGGTGTAGATGGTGGATTTCTGCGGGTCGCCTTCGAAGCGTTCGCGGTAATGACGCCGGAAGGTTTTGATGCCGGCCTCGTCGAGCGGGAATTCGTGTGCGGGCAGCAGGCGGATTTCCGGAACCTTGCCGGTGCTTTTTTGGGTTTCGGGGTCGAAGCTGCGGATGGAGTCGATTTCCCGGTCGAACAGGTCGATGCGGTAGGGTGTGGCACTGCCCATTGGGAACAGGTCGATGAGTGAGCCGCGAATGGCGATTTCGCCATGCGACATGACCTGGCTGACGGTGGCGTAACCGGCATCACTCAGTTGCCGGGTGAAGGTTTCGAGGTCGAGTTCATCGCCGTTGCGCAACGAGAAGCAGACGCTGTGCAGATATTCGGGCGGCGCGAGTCTTTGCATCAGGGTACTGACGGGCAGGATCAGTAGACCGTTTCGGGCGCCTTGCAGACGGCTGAGCGTGTCCAGCCGTTGCGAGATGATGTCCTCATGCGGCGAGAAAAGGTCATAGGGCAGCGTTTCCCAATCGGGGAATTGCAACACGGTATGGGCTTTCTGCGCGAGGAAGAAGCGGCAGTCTTGAATCAGCCGGTCGGCGCTGTGGGTGTCGGGAGTGATGGCGACCACCAGCCCCTTGTGCGCCCGGCTGAGTTCGGCCAGCGCCAGCGCCGAACTGGAGCCGGCCAGACCGCCCCACTGCGGGGATTGTTTGGCGAGTCGGGCGAGGTTGTTGTGCAGCAGGTTTTCGGTCATCGGAGGCGGGTGAATTGGCGAGGCGCAAGTGTACCGCTAAGTACGGTCCGACCAATACCCTCAATCAAACTCATCCGGTCCCTGGATTTGAGCTTCAGGTCAGGTGAAGTGCTTGTGATCTTTCCGGCGGCGCCCGGCACGCTGGACGATGCGGCCGTGGATGGCTTCGATCCCGGGCAGGGGCAATTCGGGGTGGTCCCCGTTGGTGGCGACGAGCCGGTAGTGTTTCTCGCCGTTGTCGTCGATGTCGATCTTGAGTTGGCGAAAGATGTATTCGCCCTCGTATTTGGCGAACACGTAAGCGTCGTTCTCGATCACACCGGCCGGGTCGATGATGATGATGCAGCCGGTGGGGAATTCGGGTTCCATGCTGTCGTCGAGGACTTGCAGCGCGAACGGGTCGGCGTTGGAGCAGCTGCTGACGTTTTGAAAGGGATCCATGGTACTCGTTGCCTCACAGGTTGATCAGTTGGACGTATATTCACGGTCAAGCATAAACCAGCGCAGTTTGTCGTGCATTTCTACCACTTCGCCGACGATGATGAGGGTCGGCGGTTTGACCTGGTTGTCCTTGACCAGTTGCGGCAGGGTTTCCAGTGTGCCGAGGTAGACTTTCTGGTCGGGCAGGGTGCCGCGTTCGACCAGGGCGGCAGGCGTCGAGGCGGCCCGGCCGTGGGCGATCATTTGTTCGCAGATGATGTTGACACCGTGCAGTCCCATGTAGAAGACGACGGTCTGATGCTCGTGCGAGAGCATGTCCCAGTTGAGGTTGACGGTGCCGTCGCGAAGATGGCCGGTGACGAAGATGACGGCCTGGGCGTAGTCGCGATGGGTCAGCGGAATGCCCGCATAGGCAGCGCAGCCAGCGGCAGCGGTGATGCCGGGCACGACCTGGAAGTTGACGCCTTCTTCCATCAGAGTACTGATTTCTTCACCGCCACGACCGAAGATGAACGGGTCGCCGCCTTTGAGGCGCAGCACACGCTTGCCTTCCCGGGCGAGGCGCACCAGGCAGGCGTTGATGTTTTCCTGGGTGACGGCGTGGTTGGCGCGTTCCTTGCCCACATAGAATTTTTCGGCGTCGCGGCGCACCAGGTCGAGGATCGGTTTGGAGACCAGCCGGTCGTAGACGACGACATCGGCTTTTTGCATCAGCCGCAGGGCGCGGAAGGTGAGCAGGTCGGGGTCGCCGGGGCCGGCGCCGACGAGGAAGACTTCGCCTTCGGCACGGGGGTCCTGGCGGGCTTTTTCGATGGTTTTGGCGAGCCGTTTGCGGGCCTGTTCTTCCTTGCCGGCGAATACCAGTTCGGCGATCGGGCCTTCGAGTACGTCTTCCCAGAAGATCCGGCGTTGTTCGACGCTGGGGAAGGCGTCTTTGACGGCCTGGCGATAATCTTCGACGAGGGCGGCGAGTTTGCCGTAGGCGATGGGGATGCTGCTTTCGAGGTGGGTGCGCAGCATACGGGCCAGTACCGGAGAGGCGCCGCCGGTGGAGATGGCGATCTGCATCGGTGAGCGGTCGACGATGGAGGGCATGATGAAGCTGCACAGCGCAGGGGCATCGACGACGTTGACGGGCAGGTTGCGGGCTTTGGCCAGTTCTGAGACTTGCCGATTGGTGTGTTCGTCGTCGGTAGCGGCGATGACGAGGGTTTTGCCGTCCAGGTCACTGGCCTCGAATGGGCGCGGAATGTGGGTGTATTCGCCGCTGGCGGTGTGCGCTTCGATGTCGTCACACAGTTCGGGGGCGACGATGGTGATGCGGCCACCGCAGGAGGCGAGCATGGCGGCCTTGCGGGCGGCGACGCTGCCACCGCCGACGACGAGGCAGTCGCGATCCCGGATGTTCATGAAGACTGGGAGAAAGTCCACGTTGTGTTCCTGCTGGGTTGTCGGGTTTGGGTGGCGTTCGTTGGCGAAGGGTAGTTCGCTGGCGTTCAGGTTTGCGGATTCTATCGGAAAGGGTCGACTTTGGGTACGCATCCCTACTGCAGAGGCGGATTCTGACAACCA
>CAZTJP010000153.1:0-5477 GCA_964613895.1 uncultured Thiotrichales bacterium
GATATTTTTAGCCTAAGTGACTTTTTGTTGGCAAAATCCAGTGTGATCTTTCTCACCCAATATTGGGGGCTTTGGCGAGCCTTCTTCAGTAGTTTTGCAAACCGTTTCCCGTATCGAGCCATCATGACCTCCCTACTACTCCCCCGCGATGGTCATGGCTTCGATCAGCCAGGAGCCGGTGCGGTAGTTGCCGCGCTGGTCGATGTCGGAACCGACGGCCAGCAGTTGCTGGAACATGGTTTTGAGGTTGCCGGCAATGGTGATTTCTTCGACCGGATAGCGGATTTCGCCGTCTTCTACCCAGAAGCCGGTGGCGCCGCGCGAGTAGTCGCCGGTGACCTGGTTGATGCCGTGGCCGATGAGTTCGGTGACGTAGAGTCCGGTCCCCATGTCCTTGAGCAAGGCATCGAGGTCGCCGCCGGTCGGGTCGATGCTGAGGTTGTGGACGCCGCCGGCGTTGCCGGTGGTTTGCATGCCCAGTTTGCAGGCGGAATAACTGCTGAGTACGTAGCCTTGCAGGATGCCGTCGCGGATCAGGTCACGGTCGCGGGTTGCCACGCCTTCGTTGTCGAAGGCGGCGCTCCCCAGGGCTCTGGGGATATGCGGCGCTTCGTAGATGTGGATAGTGTCGGGAAATACCGGTTTTTCCAGGCTGTCGAGCAGAAAGCTGGCACGCCGGTACAACGCGCCGCCGGAGATGGCGCTGATGAAGCTGCCGAGCAGGCCCCGACTGATGTCGGCGGCGAACAATACCGGCGCCTGACGGGTGCTGAGCTTGCGCGCCGACAGCCGCCGCACGCTGCGTTCGGCCGCCTCGATGCCGACGGTTTCCGGTTTTTCCAATGCTTCGGGCAGGCGCGAGGTGGTGTAGGCATAATCGCGCTGCATGCCGCTGTCATCCTCGGCGATGACGGTGCAATTGAGACTGTGCCGGGTACCACGCCGGCGGCCGAGAAAGCCATGTGAGTTGGCATAGGCCGATACGCCGCCGAAGGTGTTGAGCGTGGCGCCTTCGGAGTTCTGGATACGCTCGTCGGCGGCCAGCGCGGCGGCTTCACAGCGGGTCGCCAGATCGATGGCGTCATCGACCGCGAGATCCCAGGGATGCCACAGATCCAGATCGGGGATTTCCTTCGCCATCAATGCCGGATCCGCCAGCCCGGCGCAGGGATCCTCGGAAGTATGCCGGGCAATGGCAAGCGCGGCGGCAACCGCGTCCTCGATGGCGTTTTGCGACAGATCGGCGGTGCTGGCGGAACCCTTTCGATGGCCCTGATACACGGAAATCGACAGGCTCTGGCCGCGGTGGTGTTCGAGCGTTTCGACCTCGCCCTTGCGCACGCTGACCGATAATCCGGTATCCATGCTGGCGCCGGCCTGTGCGGCGGTGGCGCCGAGCCGGGTAGCGGTTTCGACCGCCATTTCCGCGGCCTGCGCCACGGCGTTCTCTTGATGTTCGATCGACAATTCGTTGCTCATGCCTGCGTGCCACCTACGGTCATGCCATTCACTCTCAGCGTCGGCTGGCCGACGCCGACCGGTACACTCTGCCCTTCCTTGCCGCATACGCCGACACCCTTGTCCAGCGCCAGATCGTTGCCGATCATGCTGACCCGTGTCAGCACATCGGGGCCATTGCCGATCAGGGTCGCACCCTTGACCGGACGGGTGACCTTGCCGTTTTCGATCAGATAGGCTTCGGAAGCGGAGAACACGAACTTGCCGGAAGTGATGTCCACCTGCCCACCGCCGAAATTGACCGCATACAGGCCGTTATCCACCGATGCGATGATCTCAGCCGGATCCATGTCACCGGGACGCATATAGGTATTGGTCATGCGCGGAATCGGCAGATGAGCGTAGGATTCGCGCCGGCCGTTGCCGGTGGGTTTCATGCCCATCAGGCGGGCATTGAGCTTGTCCTGCATGTAACCGACCAGCACGCCGTCCTCGATCAGCGTGGTGCAGCCGCTGGGCGTGCCTTCGTCATCGATGTTCAATGAACCGCGACGATTGGGCATGGCGCCATCATCGACCACGGTCACGCCTGGCGCAGCGACTTTTTCGCCCATCAGACCGGCGAACGCGGAGCTGCCCTTGCGGTTGAAATCGCCTTCCAGCCCGTGGCCGATGGCTTCGTGCAGCAGCACCCCGGGCCAGCCGGGACCGAGCACCACATCCATCGTACCGGCCGGGGCGGGTACGGATTCGAGATTGATCAACGCCTGGCGGACGGCTTCCAGCGCATATTCCTCGGCCTTGCCCTCATCGACGAAATAGCGGTAATCCAGCCGCCCCCCGCCGCCGGAGGCGCCTTGCTCACGACGCCCCTGGTGCTCGGCGATGACGTGCACGCTCATCCGCACCATCGGTCGGACATCGGCGGCCAATGTGCCATCACTGGCGGCGACCAATACGGTTTCGTGCAGGCCGTTGAGGCTGACCATCACCTGGCTGATGCGGGGATCCTGCTTGCGGGCAATCTCATCGACCCGGGTCAGCAGCGCGATCTTCTCCGACTCGCCGAGGCTGTCGAGCGGGTTACTCGGTGCATACAGCACCGGCGACCGGTCGCTGCGGCTGAGTACCGGAATGCTGCCCTGCTGCTGGCTGCGGGCAATGGCGCGAGCACTGCTGGCAGCTTCCTGCAAGGCTGGCATGAGAATCTGGTCGGAATAGGCAAAGCCGGTTTTCTCGCCCGAGATGGCGCGCACGCCAACTCCCTGGTCGAGGTTGAAGCTGCCTTCCTTGATGATGCCGTCCTCCAGTACCCAGGATTCGTGGCGGCTGACCTGAAAATACAGATCGGCGTAATCGATCGAAGGCCCCAGCGCGCCGCCCAGTACGTCGCCCAGGTCCTGCGTGTCGAGACCGGCGGGCGCAAGAATCGCCGCGCTGGCCTGATCCAGTATATCTGTCATAAATGTTTGCCCCAGCCTCGGATATGAAGAGCGGAAGTATATCGTTCCTGCAGGCATTGTGCGCAATCCGATGCGCCGTTCAGGGTATAATCCAGCGTTTTTCCGCGGCGGCCGGTGGCGGCCCTGCATTTGCCAACGGGATGAGCTATGGAACTTTCTGCACTGACTGCGATTTCACCTGTCGATGGACGCTATGGCCGTAAGGCCGCCGCGCTGCGTCCGTTTTTCAGCGAATACGGGTTGATCCGCCATCGCGTACTGGTCGAGGTGCGCTGGCTGCAAACACTCGCTGCCCATCCCGGCATCGCCGAAGTACCGCCGCTGAATGAGTCGTCGAACACACTGCTGACCCGGCTCGTCGAGGCGTTCTCCGAGCAGGATGCCGAACGGGTCAAGGCGATCGAGCGCACCACCAATCACGATGTCAAGGCAGTCGAATACTTCATCAAGGAACAGATCGCCGACGACCCGGCGTTGCAGGCGATCAACGAATTCATCCATTTCGCCTGCACCTCGGAAGACATCAACAACCTCTCCTGGGCGCTGATCCTCAAGGCCGGCCGCGACGAGGCCCTGCTGCCGACGATCCGGCGGGTGATCGATGCGCTGGCGCGGATGGCGCATGCGCATGCGGATCTGCCCATGCTGGCGCGCACCCACGGCCAGCCGGCCTCGCCGACCACGCTGGGCAAGGAGCTGGCCAATGTCGTGGCGCGGTTGCGGCGCCAGAGCGAACAGATCGAATCCGTGCCGATGCTGGGCAAGATCAATGGCGCGGTCGGCAACTACAACGCCCATCTGGCGGCCTATCCGGATGTGGACTGGCCAACGCTGGCGCGCGAATTCGTCGAATCGCTGGGGCTCGAATGGAATCCTTACACCACCCAGATCGAGCCGCATGACTACATGGCGGAACTGTTCGACGCCATTGCCCGCTTCAATACCGTGTTGATCGACCTGTGCCGCGATATCTGGAGCTATATCTCGATCGGCTATTTCCGTCAGAAAGTGATCGAAGGTGAAGTCGGCTCCTCGACCATGCCGCACAAGGTCAACCCGATCGATTTCGAAAATGCCGAAGGCAACCTCGGGCTGGCCAATGCCCTATTCACCCATCTGGCGCAGAAACTGCCCGTCTCACGCTGGCAACGCGATCTGACCGATTCCACCGTACAACGCAACCTTGGCGTCGGCATCGCCCATACGCTGATCGCACTCGATTCCTTGTTGCGCGGCCTGGGCAAACTGGAAGCCAACCCCGAAGCGCTGGCGGCGGACCTCGACGACAACTGGGAAGTGCTGGCCGAACCGATCCAAACCGTCATGCGCCGCTACGGCGTCGAAAAACCCTACGAAAAACTCAAGGCGCTGACCCGTGGCCAGCGGCTGGACGCGGCTGCCATGCAGGCATTCATCGACGGGCTGGACATTCCCGAGGCAGCCCGCGAAGCGCTCAAGGCGCTGACCCCGGCAAGCTATACCGGCAACGCCGCCGAGCAAGCCAAAAACATCTGAACGATGACACCGGCCGGCCTCGATCCCGACCGTTTTCTGGCTGAATACTGGCAGAAAAAACCGCTGCTGCTGCGGGGCGCCTTCCGCTTCGAAACGCCACCGATCTCACCCGAGGAACTGGCCGGGCTGGCCTGCGAAGTCGAGGACGAAGCCCGACTGATCCAGGAACGGCATCCCGATGGCCCTTGGCGGGTGGACTACGGCCCCTTCAGCGACGAAGACTTCGCCGCCCTGCCCGACAGCCACTGGACCCTGCTGGTCACCGACTGCGAAAAACACCGCCCGGCGCTGCGGCGGCTGATCGAACCCTTCCGCTTCATTCCCGACTGGCGCATCGACGATCTGATGATCAGCTACGCCGCCGACCAGGGCAGTGTTGGCCCCCATGTCGATGCCTACGACGTCTTTCTGATCCAGCTCGATGGCGTCCGCGAATGGCGCATCGGCGGGCCGGCCATGGACGCCCCCTGCCTGCCCGGCCTCGACCTGCGCATCCTGGCAAACTTCACCGCCACCGACAGCTGGCGCCTCTCCCCCGGCGACCTGCTCTACCTGCCGCCCGGCATCGCCCACCACGGCATCGCCCGCGGCCCCTGCCTGACCGCCTCGGTTGGCTTCCGCGCCCCCTCACATCGCGAAATCCTCCAGGCCTGGCTCGATTCGGTGACCCTCTCCATTCCCGAAACCCTGCGCCTCGGCGACCCCGGTCTACCGCATCAAGCCAGCCCCTCGGAAATCAGCGCCGACGCCGCCCGAACGATCCGCCAGATCCTCGAACGACACCTGCAGCAAGACGACCAGGCCTTTCACCACTGGCTCGGCGCCTTCCTGACCGAAACCAACGCCTGCGACTACCTCGATGACGAACAGCCATCGCCCCTGAACCGCGATGCCTTTCTCAACCGCCTCCGCCAGCCAGGAACCACCCTGACCCGCCACCCGCGCGCACGGATCGCCTGGCAACAGACCGGCAGGACGGTGATTTTCTCCTGCAATGGCGAATCGACCGAACTGCCCGCCGAACTGCTCGACGACATCCGC
>CAZTJP010000154.1:0-3727 GCA_964613895.1 uncultured Thiotrichales bacterium
AGGTTGAGTATGGCAAGCTATGATCCATTCAGCGCGCCCGATCCGGATGAATGGCTGGCGTTCGACGAGATGGAAAGAATCGATATGGTTGAGCGCTTCCACAGGGAGTTCGAAGAGATGGATGAGGCTGAAGGATCCGAGAGGCTTCATGCGGTCATTCATGTCGTTGTGGAGAACCAGATCGCCATGGGAGAGGCTCCGGTTCCCGAAACGGTCGCAAGGCTCCAGCGGCAGGGCCTGGACAGGCATGATGCCATTCACGCCATAGGCGCTATTGTTGCGGAAGAAATGTTCGGCATGTTGCAGGGCAGCCAGCAGGCCCACGATCCTGGCAAATACCGGCGGCGTTTGAACAAGCTGACCGCCAAACGGTGGCGTACGGGCCGTTGGTGACACGATAAGGATCGAGCCCGGGGTTGATCAATCGAGCAGCTTTTCCGGATTCTGCAAGCGTTTTTCCAGTCCTTCGAAGAAGCGCGCGGCATCAGCGCCATAGACGACCCGGTGATCGCAGGTCAGCGTCATCAGCGCCTTGCCATTCCGTGCCGAAGCCACTGCCAGGATGGCCGCTGCGCCGAGTGGCACGATGGCGTCGAAGCTGCGTACTGACGGAAACATCCCCAGGTTCGACAGATAGAAAGTGGCGCCCTGGTACTCGGTTGGTGTGAGCCGTTGCTGGCGCGCCTTGTCCCGCAGTTTGCGCCAGTCTTCATTCAGTGCTGGCAGGTCGCGCCCGGCGGCGTCCCGCAGTACCGGTGTCACCAGCCCGCCGGGCATATCGACTGCGATACCCACATCCACACGGTCACGCACCGCCAGTCCCATGGGCGTATAGGCCATGTTGAAGCGAGGTTCGTCGGTTACTGTCAGCGCCGCGGCGCGCGCCAGCAGCAATGTCAGGGAATACTTCTGATCATGGGCCAACACTGTGATCTCTGTCACCGGCATCTCTGCCGTCACACGGAAGGTTGGGGTATGCACCGTGTTCGACATGTTGTCCGCCACTGAGCGATGCATCCGGGTCAGCAGCTTGTAGCGGAATGGCGGGCCAGCTTCGAGATCTGGTAGGGGGCCTTGCAGTGCCGCCGCCAATACCTGTTGGCTGTCGATGAATCCACGTGGCCCCGGGCTGAGCTGGGCCAGATCGACGCCCAGTTCCCGGGCGAGACCGCGTGCGTAGGGCGAAGCCGGCATCCGCCGTGCCGGGCTGGATTGTGCTGTTGGCTCGTTCGGAGTCATGTTCGGCTGTGACGGTGTGTCGATCTGTGCTGACGCCGTGACGGCATCGTTTCCCTGATCGGCCGGGGCGGTTGATGGCTCAGCCGACGCCGGCTTTTCACGGTCGGTTGCTGCGGTTGGTTCCGGAGGCTGTTCCGGTTTCGGTGCTTCGCTTTCCGGACTGTCGGTCAGATAGCCGATGACCTGCCCTACCGGAATATCGCTGTCGGCTTCAGCCAGCGGGCCGGCCAGATAGCCATCCGAGAAAGCCTCCAGATCCATGATGGCTTTGTCCGATTCGATCTCCGCCAGCACATCCCCTTTTTTCACCGCCTCGCCCGGCTGCTTTTTCCAGCCCAGCAGATGGCCGGTTTTCATCGTGTCGGACAATACGGGCATTTTGATGGGTGCTCGTTTCATTGGACCTCTCCCGTAAGCTGCGATTCGGCGCCGAGCAGTTGCCGGGCGGCGGTGGCAATGCTGGTCGGTGTCGGAATGGTGGCTGCTTCGAGTGTGCCATTGTAGGGGGTTGGCATGTCCAGCCCGGCGTGACGCTTGACCGGCGCATCGAGATGATGAAAGCAGCGCTCACCCAGCGTGGCGGCGATTTCCGCACCCGTGCCGGCAAAGCCGCAGTCCTCCTCGACCACCAGCAGATGGTGGGTTTTTTCCACCGAAGCCATGCAGGTCGCCCAGTCGATCGGCCGCAAGCTCCGCAGGTCGATGACTTCGGCCTGAATGCCTTCGGCTACCAGTTGCTTTGCCGCCTGCTCGGCGAGGATGGCGGTACGAGAATAGCTGATGATGGTCAGGTCGTCGCCTTCACGTCGTACAGCGGCGCGATGCATCGGTGGCGGGGCTGCATCGAAATCGACTGTTCCACTGCTGAAATACAATAACTCATGCTCGAGCAGCACGATGGGTTCATCGCTGCGAATGGCTTGACGCAATTGCCAGGCGGCATCCTGCGGTGTGGCGGGCGTGGCGATGCGCAGGCCGGCGACATTCATCAAGGTGTGTTCAAGCCGCTGCGAATGCTGTGCCGCCAGTTGCCTGGCGACGCCGCCTGGCATGCGCACCACCAGGGGCATGGCGAATTGTCCGCCGGACATGAACGGCACTTTGGCCGCCATGTTGATGATGGCATCCAGCGCCAGCAGCGCGAAATTGACCGTCATGATTTCGACCACCGGGCGCAGGCCCGCCAGTGCGGCGCCGACGCCCAGCCCGGTGAAGCTGCCTTCCGAAATGGGCGTGTCGCGTACGCGCCATTCGCCATATTTGGCGTACAACCCTTCGGTCACCCGGTAACTGCCGCCGTACAGGCCGACATCTTCACCGAGTATGATGACGGCATCGTCGGCCGCCATCTCGGCATCCAGCGCCCGGTTGAGCGCCTGCCAGTAAGTCAGCTCACGGTTGCTTTCGGGGGTGTTCATCAGACCAGTACCTCGTGATTTCGGTTACAGTAGAGACTGGCCCAGGCGTCGTCCATTCCCGGCTCCGGACTTTTGCGGGCGAAGGCAACGGCGGCTTCGACGCGGGCTTCGATTTCCTCCTTGAGCTGACGCACTTCATCCGGCGTGATATGGCCCTGGCGATGCAAGTCGGTGGTGAGTTGGCCAATGTTATCGACACCGACGGCCTGAAGCTGTTCAGCGGATGGATACCGGGGCAGCGTTTCCTCGATGGCGATGGCCAGCGGATCCTTTTCCTCGAATGCCTGCACTTCCACCTTGGGTCGATAGCTGCCCGGGTCGGCCATCGAATGGCCGCGAAAACGATAGGTTTGCATTTCCAGAAACTGCGGACCGGTGCCTTCCCGAATACGGTCGAGCGCCGATCGGGTCGCTCGATGCACCGCCAGCACATCCATGCCATCCACCTGCTCAGCCGGGATTTGATAAGCGCAGGCCCGTTTGTACACATCGGTGACCGCCGAGTGACGGTGAATCTCGGTGCCGATCTGATAGCGGTTGTTCTCGCAGACGAACAGCACCGGCAACTGCCACAGCGCCGCCATGTTGAGGGATTCGTGAAAGGTGCCCTGGTTGACCGCGCCGTCGCCGAAAAAGCAGATCACCGCTTCCGGCTGGTTCCGCATGGCGATGGCGTAGCCGATGCCGATGGCGACCGGATAGGTTTCGCCGACGATGGCGTAGCCGCCCATGAAACGTTTTTCACGATCGAACAGATGCATCGATCCGCCCATGCCCTTGCAGCAACCGTCGCGCTTGCCGAACAGTTCGGCCATGACCGATTCGGGGGACAGCCCTCGAACCAGCGCATGCACATGCTCGCGATAGGTGCTGACCACATAATCACTGGGCTCGGCAGCGTGCAGCACGCCAACCGCGACGGCTTCCTCGCCCGGATAGAGATGCAGGAATCCGGCGATATTGCCCTGGGTATATTCCTGTGCTGCGCGTTCTTCGAATGCCCGCGCCAGCAGCATGTCGCGGAGCATGGCGATCAGTTCATTGCGATCCATCATGTCCAACCCCGATTT
>CAZTJP010000154.1:3827-5406 GCA_964613895.1 uncultured Thiotrichales bacterium
TCCAGCGCCGGTCCCGCTTCGGCCTTTTTCAGAAAACCGAGAAAGGCGTTGGTCTCGGTGGGGTACTTTGCTTGCAGACGTTGGGTGAGTTTGCCGATTTGGTCGAGTTTCTCTTTCATTGCAGACATGGCGAACCTCCGTCAGGATCGTTGTCGTGAATCATGCTCGTCGCTCATGGTGGCCACCCCCCATCAGGTAGTGAACGCCCAGGACGATGAGCAGCAGGCCGAACACGAGTCGCAGCCCGTGTTCCGGCAACAACAGGGCGACCCGGCTGCCAAGCCAGGCGCCGGGCAAGGCGCCGCCAGCGAGGCCCGGCAGCAACGCCCAGTGGATATTGCCCAGCCGGGTGTTTTCCCAGATACCGCTGATGATGGCGGGCAAGCGCGCTGCCAGTGAACAGCCTTGCGCCAGTTGCTGGGGCATGCCAAGGCCCAGCACGAACAACGGCGCCAGCACCGGCCCGCCGCTGATGCCGATCACGCCCGCCACTGTGCCTTCGATCACACCGATGAGCGTCAGCCACAGTGGTTTCCATTGGGCTGGCAGGATCAGACCGCCGGTGAACTGATCCTTGAAAATGACCACGATACCGCCAATGGCAACGACCGTACCGAAAATGGCCTTGAGCCGTCGTGCCGGCCAGTGTTCGGTTTTGGCGGCCAGGATCGGCGCCAGAAAGAATGATGGCGCCGCCACCCACAGGGCGACCGGCAGATCGAGCATGCCGTGGCGGCCATAGATCAGCGCACCCGCGCCGGCGGAAAACAGGCTGACGGCGATCGCGGTTCCTCGTGCCGCCAGCGGATCGAGGTTCAGCCACCCCATCAGCATCGGGATGACCAGGGTGCCTCCACCCAGACTGACCAGCCCGCCGCCCAGGCCGGCGATGGCGCCAATCGCCAGCGTGGGCAGCCCTGTTTCCTTGATGTATGTGACCGAAATCACGGTGTGCTGGCGATCAGGTTCGGGTCGCCTTGCGCAAGGCCCAACCGACCGCGATCAGCGCCCAACCGTCGAAAATCAGGCTGATGGAGACGTAGATCCCCACCAGCAGCAACGAGGTGGCGGGCCAGCCGATGAGGAACAGAACCGCCAACAGTAGCGACATGACGCCATTGAAGATCATCCAGCCGGAGCCTTTGATGGGCCACATTTCACGCGCCAGCGCGAAACTGCCGAAGGCATCCAGCAACAGATAGATGGCCATCAGCAGCCCCACCGCGGCGACGCCGGAGATGGGATAGAACAGCATCAGGCCGCCGGTGAGGATCAGCAGCACGGGTTTGAGCCAGTCCATGAAGCTGCCACGGTTGGATTTCCAGGTGTGGTAGCTCCAGAATGCGCCACCGACGATCAGCAGCCAGGCCACATAGACCGCGGTGACCAGGGACATGATGCCCGGCGCGATCAGGCCAACCGTGCCGAGAATGGCCAGCAGAATCCCGATCGCCAGCGTATAGGGTCCAAATTTGCGTAACGGTGTTTCAGTAGTATTCATTGTTGTCACTTCGTTGTCCTCGAAATCTTGTTGATGGCTGTGTCAGCCAAGTGCTTTCAAGGTAACGGAAGCGACAAG
>CAZTJP010000155.1:0-5374 GCA_964613895.1 uncultured Thiotrichales bacterium
CCAAAACGCAATAACGCAAGCCTGACCCCACCCGGCTACCGCGGAGCAGCCCGGCGGGTTGTGGGGGTTGGAAGAACGGAAGGTGAGGAAGAACAGCCGGCCCGTCAACCAGTCGTTAGGCCTGAAAAAGGTCCTTTTGCATCTTCCGGGCATCCACCCGGAATTCAGTTACACCACAAAGAATGTTTGTCATCAGCCCCTCCGACAATCCGGAAAGACCACCAACTCACACAAACGACTATCACTGAAGCGAACGAAAGGCACTACGATGACCGATATGCGAGCCGACTGTTCACGAAATATTGTAGGGCCACCCGCCAACCGAATCCGGACCCCCATCCCAATCCCGCCACCCTCCCCCGGAAGGCTTTCGTAATTGAGAGTCCGTTAACAGAATTCGGCCACGAAAAAACACCGACAAACCCCGCACCAACCGCAAACAGTGAACCCCATCACGGAATTTTGACTTACCCACCATTAATCGCTAGATTCACACCGCTCGTTGCCCAGGTGCTCCTTCGCGGAGATAAACGGGAAGCCAGTGAAAGTCTGGCGCTGCCCCCGCAACGGTAAGCAGGCGAACCCCTTGCTCGATGCCACTGTGCCCCTGAAACCTCCGGCATGGGAAGGCGCAAGGGGCGGGACCACCCAACCTGCGAGCCCGGATACCGGCCTGACGCATATCGTTGAATTTCCATGCATGCGGGTGGCATGCAGGTGATCGCCATGCACAACAGACCCTCTCGACCACCGGGCAATTCACGGATACCCCTTGGCCCGGATTGCTCACCGGTTCGCGACTGCGACCGGCCAATGCGGCGCGCTGACCGGCATTCACTCGGTCGGGTTGCCCGACGTCGTGTCAACGACGCCCGAACCCCAGCCATCACACCACCTTGAGCGGCCTCGCTACGCGACCCGGTGAGACATCCGGGCGAGCGCGCAGCCATCGACCCTACCGGTCTGAACCCATGCGCCTCCGCTCGACCGGCATCTGCCTGGTGACCCTGCTCACCCTGCCCGCCAGCGGCTGGGGCGACACCCTGCCCGGCGTACTGGTGACCGATGACGAACCCGCCAACCGCACCGGTGAAATCGTCGCCTCGGAAACCACCGCCGCCAGCTCACGCATCCCACACACCGTACTGCAACGCCCCGGCGCCTCCCTGGCAAACATCCTGGCCCGCGAGGCCGGCGTGCAGATCCGCCAATCCGGCGGCCTGGGCAGCTATTCCAGCGCTACCCTGCGCGGCGCCGACAGCGACCAGGTGATGGTCTACCTCGACGGCCTGCTGCTCAACGACGCCAGCGGTGGCGGCTTCAACCTCAGCAACATCGAACTGCTGCCCATCGACACCATCGAAATCTATCGCGGCGTCACACCCGCGCAACTGAGCCAGGCATCCCTGGGTGGCGCCATCAACCTGGTCAGCCGCCGACCCGGCCCCGGCCGGCAATGGCGCGCCACCACCGGCATCGGCGCCTTCGGCGAACGCCATCTCGGCGCCTACTGGCAAGGCGCAAGCCACAACCTGGATGCACTGGCGTCGCTCAGTCTGCGCCGCAGCGACAACGACTTCCCGCTGCGCAATGACAACGGCACCCCGCTCAACCCGGACGACGACTTCGACGATCATCGCCACAATGCCGGCTTCCGGCAAACCGCCTTTTTCACCCGGCTGCAAAAAAACCAATCGCGCAACGCCCATCTCGACGCCAGCCTGCGCCTGTTCGACAAGTTCCAGCAGTTGCCCAATATTCGCAACTCAGCCGACAACACGGTGACCTTCGACACCCACCTGGTCTCCGCCCGGCTCGGCCAGCGGCTGCGCGCCGTGGCCGGCAGTGGCTGGAATACCCGGCTGGGGCTGAACTTCACCCGCAAGACCGAAGTCTACCGTGACCTTGACAGCAGCCTGGGACTGGGCCGCCAACACCAACGCTGGCTCACCGATATCATTGGCGCCAACGCTTATGGGGAATACGCCACCGAACGCCAGAGCCTCGCCCTGCTGGCCGACCTGCGCCGGGAAAAGACCGGCTGGCGCGACCAGCTCGGGCATTTTCCCACCAGCCACGCCCGGCGCGACACCCTGTCGCTGTCGCTACAGGAAACCTGGTTCACCTGGCGCGAACGGCTGATGCTGACGCCGGCGCTGCGCTATCAGGCCATCGACGATCTTTTCGATATCGAGGGCGAAGCCACCTCACAGAGCAGCTTGCAGGGCCGTTTCCGGCATCGTCGGCTCGATCCCCGGCTGGGGCTGCGCTACACCTTCGATTTCCCGCTGTCGCTGACGGTCAACCTTGGACATTATCAGCGCATACCCTCCTTTTTCGAACTGTTCGGCGACCGGGGATTGTTTCTGGGCAATACCGAACTCAAGCCTGAATCCGGCCTCAATGCCGATGCGGGTCTGCAATGGCAACCGCAGCGCGCGGCGGGCTGGCTGCGTCATCCGAAACTGCAACTCGGGCTGTATTACAGCGAGCTGACCGATGCCATCAGCCGGGTCTACAACGCCCGCGGCATCGGCAAATCCATCAATATCGAAGGGGCGCGCATCGCCGGCCTGGAATGGGACCTTCAGAGTGGCCTGGGCGACCGACTCGGCGCATCGATCAAGGGCGCTTATCAGGAAACCGAAAACCGCAGCTTCATTCCTGCATTTCACGGCAAACAACTGCCCGGACGCGCCCGCGTGACGTTCAACCTGCATCTCGACTACCGGCTGGGACGCAGCCTGTTCTACTACGAATTCAGCGCCAAAAACCGACTGTTCTACGACGCTGCCAACCTGCTGCGCGCCCACGATCAGGCGACCCATGCCGTCGGCGTCGAAACCCGGCTTGGCGATTTCCGGCTGGCGCTGGCGGCCGACAACCTCGGCAACAACAACGATGAAGATTTCAACGGCTTTCCCAAACCGGGACGAGCCTTCTACCTCACACTCACCTACCCAGGAGATACGACACCATGAAAACCTTCCCTGCAAACCCGACCAGGATTCTGCTCACCGGCCTGTCATTGCTGGCGCTGTCGGCCTGTCACGTCAACAATAATGGCGGTGGTGGCGGCAATGGCGCCGAAACCGTCACGCCGCAGAAGGCCGTGGTCGCCACCGCCGCCGCAGACTTCTCCTCCGGCGCACATGCGGTATTCTCCACCGAAGCGCCATTCGACGGCGTGACCCAGCAAAGCCCGAGCGGTAATTCGGATCTGACCGTCGATTGCCACGGCGAATACTTCTATCGCATCGAACGGTTCACCGGAGAAAATGTCACCCGTTTCCATATCAGCGAACCGGGCACCGCACTCAGCCAGTTCTCCACCCAGGACAGCAGCGGCGTCGAAACCGGCAGCAGCAATCCGTATCAACTGGTTTTCGTCTCCGATACCAAGGCCTATCTGCTGCGCTATGGCAGCCCCAAGGTCTGGATCGTCAATCCATCCGCGCAAACCAGCGAAACCTTCAAGACCGGCGAGATCGACCTCAGCGCCTACAACGTCGATGATGCGCCGCAGACCGCCGCTGGCGTGATCGTCGATGGCAAACTGTTCATCGCCATGCAACGGCTGAAAACCTCGGATTTCAGTTTCGCGCCACAACAGGCCTATGTCGCGGTCATCGACACCGCCACCGATAGCGAGATCGACACCCAGCCGGGTCAGGACGGTCTCAAAGGCATTGCCCTGCCAGTCAAGAACCCCGGTGATATCGAATACGATCCGGACAGCGGCCTGATCTATGTTCAGGGTACTGGCCGCTATGGCGCCTTCGATGGCAGCCGCGATCCCGAATACAGCGGTGGCATCGCTGCCATCGACCCGACCCGCTATACCACCCAAATGGTGCTGGATGACGGCGATAGCGCCAATCACCCGCTGGGCCAGATCACCCGGATGGAAATCCTCTCGGCCACCAAAGGCTATGTGGTCGGCTACCGGGGTTTCTCCGATAATGCGCTGTACAGTTTCAACCCCTCGACCCGCCAGCTCGATGTGGACGCCGATGGCAACCCCGTGGTCGTGGCAGGTATCAGCGGACACGGCATCGGCGGACTGGCGCACAACGACCTCGGTCAACTGTGGGTCAGCATCGATGACAATGCCGATCCGCATCTGACGGTGCTCAATGGCAGCGACGGTTCGGTCATCGAGGCGCATATCGCCACCACCCTGAATCCGCAAGCGATCGCCTTCTGCCATGCCCCATGACAAGGACCAGCGCCACCGCGAGCGCATGCGCCGCAAAAAAGCGGTGATCGACGCCTCCATCGCGCGCGCCACCGATGAGCGGGGCATCATCGTCCTGCTCACCGGCAACGGCAAGGGCAAGAGCAGCTCCGGATTCGGCATGCTCGCCCGCGCGCTTGGCCATGACATGCGCGTCGCGGTGGTGCAATTCATCAAGGGCAGCTTCTCGACCGGCGAGGAACATTTCTTCCGGCGCTTTCCCGAGCAGGTGGAATACCACGTCATGGGCGAAGGCTTCACCTGGGACACCCAGGATCGCCAGCGCGACATCGCCACCGCCCGCAAGGCCTGGGAGAAAGCGCTGACCTTCCTGCGCGACGAGCGTTTCGACATCGTGCTGCTCGATGAGCTGAACATCGTCATCCAGCTCGGCTACCTGCCGGTGGAAACGGTCATCGACGCGCTGCGCCAGCGGCCGCCGATGCAGCATGTGATCATCACCGGCCGGGGCGCCGACAAGGCGCTGATCGAAGCCGCCGATACCGTCACCGAGATGCGTGACATCAAGCATGCCTATCGCGCCGGTATCCAGGCCCAGAAAGGGATTGAACTGTAAACCTCTGTGTTCTGCGGTTGCAATTCCGGTGATGCATCCCTATGTTGTTGAAATGAGCATTTCTAAACAGCAGAATTTGCAGGAATATCCCATGCGCCGATCCGCCACTATCATTTTTGCCTTGTTGCTTCCCGCATTGCTGATGGCGGGCTGCGTCTCCTCCCGATCAGCCAAGGTCTATTCGCGCGACCAGGTACAGAGCGCACAAACCGTCGAACTGGGCAAGGTCATCCGCGTCGAAGAAGTATTGATCGAAGGCACCAAAAGCCAGATAGGCACAGCGGCTGGGGGCGCCATCGGTGGTATCGCCGGCAGCAATTCATCGAAAGGGACCACAGGGCAGATTCTCGGCGTGATCGGATCTGTCGTGGGTGGCATTGCGGGCGCTGCGGCCGAAGAAGCCTATACCCGCCGCAAGGGGCTGGAGATCACCGTCACGCTGGACTCCGGACGTACCTTGTCGGTCGTTCAGGAAGCGGATCAGCCGATCCATGTGGGTGATCGTGTCCGCATTCTGACCGGCCAGGGTGGCGTCAAACGGGTGGTTCGCTTCTAGCCCG
>CAZTJP010000156.1:0-5350 GCA_964613895.1 uncultured Thiotrichales bacterium
CGAAGCGAGCAACCGGTCACAGCCCATTGGTTTGGGTGTTGCCAGCCAGTATTAGGCGCGGGGAGGAGTATAATGAAACGTTGTATCCCGCATGTTAATGATTGTTAAACGCCAATGCCGATCATCGTTTGTTTGGCTTCGTCCATCCTGTTGGCTGCAGAACTGTGATGTGCCTGCATTGTTGGTGGGGCAATTGGGGGCGGAAGGTGAGGCTTGATCTTGCGGCCTACTGGCTGTTGATCCCGATACTGGCTATGGGATTCGCCGGCGCGCCGGCGGATGCCGCGACCTATCGTTACAAGGACAATGCGCCGCCAGCCAAGATGTTGCTGGATATGATGGAGGTCATGGGGGTGGTCGAGCGGGTGCCCGATGGTTCATATGGTGCCGGAACCCGTTGGCCTGTGACGCCTTTGTGGGGGTTGTCTCCCTGGTCGGCGGCGGTGGGTGGCGGCGGGCTGTATCCGTGGATGGCTGCGACGACGCTGGCTGGCTCTCAACCCTGGGCCGGGCATTCGGGGTGGTGGAATGGCATGCCCGCTTTTCCGGGCAATCTGGCTGCAGGTCAGGCCGCGAGCGGGCCGCTGTGGTCGGCCGATGCTGTCGAGCGGATGCTGGCGCCGCAGGCATGGGATTCAGCGTCAGGTTCTGGCCGGCTGACGCCGCGGTATCGGCGCTTACCGGCAGCACTGGAGGGTTTGTGGACGGACGGTGCGGGGCGGATGTTGTTGCTCTCTGGCGGGCGCTTCGCCTGGCGGGATGTCAACGGGAAATTGAATGCGGGCATCTATCATTTCGACAACAATGTGTTGACGACGTTTGTTCCGGGTTATGATCTTCGGGTTCGCTATTCGGTGAGGGTGACCGGCGATCGTCTGGTTGCCGTCAGCGAATCGGGCCTGCGTTACAACTTCTATCGCGTGCGTTGATCTGGTTGCCCGGCCGGGCGATCGTTTGAAGGAGTCCGGAGATGAATACCGAGAAAGTCTTGTTTGCCTTCTTTATCGTGCTGGCGCTGACCCTGAATTTCGGCTTTTTTCTGGGTGATATCGCCGAGCCGTTGCAGCACAATGTCTATGAGTTGTTCGCTGCGTTGGTGGTGAGTCTGGTGGCGACCGTGCTCAAACTGGGCGACAGCAGTCACATTGGTGCGGTTTTTCTCGCCACCAGTCTGGTGGCCGACTTGCAATTGATCGCGGCCGCCATCGTTTGGGGCGCGGTGCAGGGCTGGAGCGAAACCGGACTGACGCATGGAACGATGGCGGCCGTGGTATCACTGTCGGGCGGTGCGGTACTGGCCAATGTCATTTCCGTGGTGCTGTTGTTGGCGGAAACGCTGAATGTACGGCGCTGAGGCCGGGTTGCCTGCCGGCCAGTCGCGGTCGTGAAATCGAATCTCGTCTATGTGCTGTTTCGCCGCCTGCGCTGGCCGCTGGTGGTGATGATCCTCGTATACGCGGTACTCGTGCTGGGTTTCGTTCTGATTCCGGGTACGGATGAGCAGGGCAAGCCGTGGCACATGGATTTTTTCCATGCGTTCTATTTCGTCAGCTTCATGGGATCGACCATTGGCTTTGGCGAGATTCCCCATGCGTTCAATGGCATGCAGAGGATGTGGACGCTGGTGGGTATCTACGCCTCGGTCATCACCTGGCTCTACGGGATTGGCGCACTGCTGACCACGATACAGGATCCGGCTTTCCGTCGGCTGATGACGGATTCCGGCTTCCAGCGCAAGGTTCGTGGCATCCATGAGCCGTTCTATATCGTCTGCGGCTATGGCGATACGGGCAGGCAACTGGTGTCGGCCTTTGCCGATGAAGGCATTCGTTCGGTGGTGATCGACCACGAGCAGATGCGTATCGATACCCTGGAAATTGCGGCGTTGCCCGAGCTCGTCCCCGGCGTTTGCGCGGATGCCTCACAACCGGATGTGTTGAAGAAAGCCGGCCTCGAGCACGATTATTGTCAGGGTGTGATCGCTATCACCGGTGATGACGAAGCCAACCTGTCGATTGCGTTGGCGGTACAGTTGTTGCGACCGGAAAAATTGATGATCGCCCGGGCCGAGGATCCTCATGCAACCGCGAATATCCTTTCGTTCGGGGCGAATGTCGTTATCAATCCGTTCAAGACCTTTGCCGAACGGTTGGCGCTGTCGCTGCATGCGCCGGGCATGTTCGTGCTGTTCGAGTGGATGACCGGCGTGCCCGGAGAGCCGCTCAGAGAACCGGTTTTCACGCCGCGTGGCAAATGGATTCTGTGTGGCTTCGGGCGTTTCGGACGGGCAGTCTACGAGCGCCTGATTGTTGAAGGCATCCATGCAACCATCGTCGAGGCGGATCCGGACAAGACCGGCGCGCCGGCGGATACGATCGAGGGCTGGGGCACCGAAGCTGGCACTTTGAAAGAGGCTGGTATCCATGAAGCCGTAGGCATCGTGGCGGGCACGGATCACGACAGCAACAATCTGTCGATCATTCTCACCGCGCATGAGTTGAACCGGAATTTGTTTACCGTCGCGCGGCAGAACAAGCGTCAAAACGATGAATTGTTCCACAAGGCCGATGTCGATCTGTTGATGCGTCAGGGTAGCGTCATCGCGCACAAAATCTACGCCTTCATCCGCACGCCGCTGATCGAAGACTTTTTGCGTCACGCCCAGCAGCACGACAATGACTGGGCCAACTCGGTGGTTGCCCGGATCAGTGCAGTCGTCACGGATGAGGCGCCACATCTGTGGCAGCTCGAAATCGGGCCTGGGCAGACGCCCGCCTATGTGTCACTGATTGGCCGTCATCGCATTACGCTGAAGGATATCCGCCGCCGTCCCCATGATCGGGATGCCTTGCTGGATTGCGTGCCGCTGTTGCTCAAGCGGGGAATCAAGGAAACGCTGTTGCCCCCCGACGACACGGAAATCGAGCTCGGTGACCAATTGTTGCTGTGTGGCCGGCGCGAGGTCCGCAAGGCGATGGAGTGGGGTGCCGGCAATGCGGATGTGCTGGCCTATATGCTGACCGGAGAGGAGCATCCCAGCTCACTGCTGGGGCGGTGGCTGGCGTCGGAATGATCGTACCCGCATGTCTCACAGGGTCACGATTGCGACCGTCCAATGCGGCGTGCTGACAGGCGTTCACTCATCCGGGCTTACAGCCAACGGGGCAGTGCGCACTTCCCCATTGTTGCGCATCTCCTACAATACCTCGGCAAAATGATCCGGATGAAAGGAGTACAGAATGGGGGAGGCAACATTCACGGTTGATAGCAGGAACAAGATCCTGTCGATTCTCAATGGCTTGCATGCTGAAAGGGCAGCGCTGAGCCTGACCTTGGGCGACTCCGCTGGATCATCACCGTCAGAGCGGTGCTGGCGCACCAGCATGCTCAAGGTGCTGCCCGAAGCCGATCATTTCTTCATTTCCACCCTGGGGCGGCCGGCAATCGATCAACGGCTTCGCGACGGTGAGTCGTTCGCACTCAAAGGTAGTTTGCGTGGTGTGCGCGTCATCATGGATCCCTTGGCCATTTCCCTGGATTCGGCGTTTTCGGCACCAGATATTTTGGCTGTTCCGATTCCCGACCGGCTGCTGTATCTGCAAAAGCGTGACAGTGTCCGGTTATCGACCCAAGCCTGGGGTATCTCCGTCCGCATGGCTGGCGCCGGCGGGAGTCTCAGCGGGCAGATGGACAATCTGTCATTCGATGGCTGCGGTATTCTGTTTCAAACTGGTCCCACACTTCCGGCATCCGGCGAGGAAGTGGCGCTGGAAATGACCTTACCGGAAGAGAGCGAGCCGGTAACCGTGATGGCGGTCATGTGTCATGCCAGCGTGGAGGCGTCGCAAAGCCTGCTCGGGTTCCATTTCGTTGCCCCCGATTTGAGAACGCAGAACATCATCGACCGCTTCGTTCTGCGCCTGCAACGGGAAAGCTGCAAGTCGAGGCGTTCGAGTCTCAGTCGTTGAGCACGAAAGTCACCTTCATGCGAACCTTGTGCTGGGTGATCGAGCCGTCATCGCCGACATTGACCGTATGATCGGTCACCCAAGCGCTTTTGACATTTTTCAGTGTTTTGGTTGCCCGCCGAACCCCTTCGGCGATCGCATCGTCATAACTCTTGTCGGAAGTGGCGATGATTTCAGAGACCTTTGCGACAGACATGGTGTTGACTCCTGTGGTTGGTGGTTATGGGGTGGAACAATTTTGTTTGTAGACTTCCAGCGCCTTGGGCATCCATTGTTTGAACTGGGCGATCCGGGTTTCCGGCGCCGGGTGGGTTGAGGAAAATTCGGAGACTTGCCGGCCACCGGTTGCCTTTTCCATGCGCCGCCACAACTTTGGCGCTTCGCGTGGATCGAAACAGGCTTTGGCCGCATACATCAGGCCGATATAGTCAGCCTCGGATTCGTGCTTGCGTGAAAAAGGCAACAGAATACCGTATTGCCCTCCAGCGCCCAGTGCGCCCAGAATGGCGCGGCGGGTGCCGATGCCCATGTCGCCCATGGACATGCTGGCCGCCATGGTGCCAAATTGAACCAGCTTTTGATGCGCCATGCGCTCAGCGCCGTGGCGGGCAATGGCATGGGCGACTTCATGGCCCATGATGATGGCGACGCCGTCGGCTGTCTGGGCGATTGGCAAAATGCCCGTATAGAACGCAACCTTGCCACCCGGCAGGCAGAAAGCATTGATCTGATCCGAGTCGATCAGGTTGAACTCCCATTTGAAACCGGGGTCCTGTGGTGCCGCCGCCTTGGCGATGCGTCGTCCCACCTGACGGATGATTTCGGCATTACGACCGCTGGAAATGATTCGTGACTGATGCTTGATCTGGTTCCAGGACTGGATCCCAAGCGCCATTTCCTCCTGACGGTCGATATCGACGAGCTGATGACGACCGGTGATGGGAACCGTTTCCTGATGGCTGAGATAGTAATAGCCAAAATAGCCGGCGAACAGCAGGATCGGCAACCATCTCAGCCCCAGGCCACTTCTGCGGCGACGGCCCCAGGTTCGGCGGCCTGTCGTTGGGTAGGTTGAATAGGGCATGCAGGGAATTTAGTCCGGAACCATGGCTAGTTCAAGAGTAACTACTCAGCTCGCCACTGGAATGCGCCATCTCTGCGTTGGGAAATGGTCATTTACACGTGTAAACTCACATTTCCCGCCTTGATCTGACGCATTCCAGCAGCAATCTGAGCAGTTACGGTTCTAATTGGCCGAGTGCTGAATAGTTACGTTCAAGGATAACATTTCGGCGCCGGTAGCCATTCCCTGTGGCTGAATCCCCGTATCTAGACATCATGTTTGACCTGTCCATCTCAACAAACGTGGATTATGTTGAGAT
>CAZTJP010000157.1:0-5334 GCA_964613895.1 uncultured Thiotrichales bacterium
TGGCGGCTGGCGGCGATACGCTGTTGGGGGCGACGCTGGTGCTGGGCAGCGCCATCAGCTATGCCATCTACCTAGTCGCCAGTAGCCGGATCATTCCCCGGTTTGGATCGAGGCGGTTCACGGCCTGGTCGATGTCGGTCGCCTGCCTGGCGACACTGGTGCATTTTCTGTTGAGCCATCCGTTGGCCGATCTGTGCGTGTCGGTGGACGTGCTGCTTCTGGCGCTTGCAGTGGCGCTGTTCGCCACCGTCCTGCCAGCCTTTCTGATGAATGCGGGCATCCAGCGCATCGGTGCCGATCAGACGGCGCTGCTGAGCGCCTTGGGGCCGGTTTTCACCTTGTGGCTCGCCTGGCTGGTGCTGGACGAGACGATGACGCCGATTCAACTGGGCGGGGTGATACTGATGATTTCAGGCGTGGCTTTCATGACGCGCAAAACGGGCGCCGGGCGGTCATGAGACGGGCGCCACAGACTGCAATGCCGTATCGACCAGCCGTTGCAGTATCGGGTTCTGATAGCGCAGACCGTGCATCGCATCGCGCCCGCGGCGGCCCAGCCGACCCAGCCCCCAGATTGCGCGACGCAAAGTCTCGTCCCAGCCCTCACGGGCGTAATACAGCGGCAGATTGACATCGAAGTAGGACAGGCTGTCCGCTTCTCGCAACAGATCGCTACGTGGATCGCCGCCGGTTTCATGCCGTTCGACCAGGCGGCACGCTTCATCCAGCGTTGCTGGCGGCAGGCCGCAGGGCTGGATCAGACGACGCAGCAGCCGGGCGCCCCGCCGGGCATGGGCGGCCTTGAATGCGTCGTAGTCATCGAATGCCTCACGGCGATAGCGATCGCGGGTGGCGCGTTCGATGTCATGCGCCAATGCAGCCAGTTGCAGCGCCTGGTCCGCTGCCGGTTCGAGCCGCAACAACCACGCCAGGGTATTGTCGGCATGTGCCGGGTCCTCAGCCACTTCGGAGCGGGCGATCATCGCCCGGATGCGGTTGCAGGCACAGTCGAACGGCTCAGTCATGACGGCAGACGAGGATCCGGCGCAGGGATTCGGCATTCATCACCAGCGCGATCAGCGCCAGCGTCGCCAGTGCCTGGTCGAGCAAGGCGCCGATGCAGAGGATCAGTACCCGGACATCGCGGCCGAGACGGAAACGCGCCCCACCCCGCTGACGCATCAGGCCATCGTATTTGTCAGCGGTATAGCTGACCATGAACGAGCCGATGATGGCAAGAAAGCCGATCACCAAGGCCCCGTCCCAGGCCGATTGACGCCAGGCGTGCCAGCTCATGCCGAACAGCAAGGCCGCGTCCGCGTAACGGTCGAGCACTGCATCGAACCAGCCGCCATAGTCACTGCCCTGAAACTTGAGCCGCGCGATCTCGCCATCACAACCGTCGATGATCGAGGCGACTTGCGCCAGCAATCCGCCCAACGCCAGCGTCGCCCAACCCGGCGTGAACAACAATGCCGCCGCCAGTAGCGACAATGCAAATGAGAGCAGGGAAATCTGATTGGGCGTGACCGGCCAGCGGGTCAACCGACGTGAGAGACGAATGGACAGCGGCCGGTTGAGCCAACGGGAGACCGGGCCATCGGCGGTCTTGCCCCCGGCATTGTCGAGCAGTGCCTGCTCGGCGCGTTTCAGTGCTGCTTCATCGTCGACGTCGATCCAGAACCGGCCGCTGACATCGACGGCGCACGCCCGACTCTCCTGCGCCAGGATTTGCACCGCGGCTGACAGGCTGGAATCCGTGGCCTGTTCCAGCGCCGTGAACAGCGTCGGCGTTGCCAGAAAAGCGCCGGTGTCATAACCGTCATACGACTCCAGATGCTTGCCGATGGCGATGATGGCGTCGCCCTTGCGGCGCACCCGGGTGACATCATCGAGATCGACCAGCGGGTTGTCCAATGCACCATCGACTGCCAGTGCCACGCCCGAAGCTGGTGGGCCGTGTCGAATCAGGGTCTGCAACAGGGCCGGATCGAATATATGGTCGGCCATCAGCAACAGGAATGGGCCATCGAGCCGATTGGCAGCGGCCAGTACCGAGTGGCCATTCTCGCGGCTGGCCCAATTGGGGTTGAACACCGTTTCGATGGGGATCCGCAGCCGTCTGGAGAGTCGCTGCAGAAAGGCCTCGACCGTCGCTGCCTGATACCCGGTCACGACGATGAAGTGGTCGGCGCCAGCCATGTGGGCGGCGCGGATGCCGCGCTCGATCAGTGGCAGACCGAGCAACGGCAACAGCGGTTTGGAATCAGCCCGCTGCCGCAGCCGGCTGCCGCGACCCGCGGCCAGTATCAGGCACTTCATGCAGTTTGCCCTGCGCATCGTTGATGAAGGCTTCCATCATCCGCCAGGCTTCGTCGTCGGTGACCTGACGTGGCGGGTGCTTGCAGAAGTAGCTCGATGGTGCGTGCAGCACGCCGCCCTGGCCACGGTCGAGCGCCAGCTTGGCGCAACGCACTGCGTCGATGGCGACCCCGGCCGAATTGGGTGAGTCCTCCACCGACAGACGCAGTTCGAGGTTCATCGGTACATCGCCGAACAGCTTGCCTTCCATGCGAATGAAACAGAGCTTGTTGTCGTTCTGCCACGGCACATAGTCGCTGGGGCCGACGTGGATATTTTCGTCATCCAGCCGTTCGGCTGCCACGGATTGTACAGCCTCGGTCTTGGATTCCTTTTTCGAAGCCAGCCGGGCGCGATTGAGCATATTGAGAAAATCGGTATTCCCACCGGTATTGAGCTGGTAGGTCCGTTCGAGCTTGACGCCCCGCTTGGCGAACAGGTCGGTGAGCGTGCGATGGGTGATGGTGGCGCCCGCCTGGGCCTTGATGTCATCACCGACGATCGGCAGGCCCGCCTGTTCGAAACGCGCCGCCCATTCGGGATCGGAGGCGATGAATACGGGAATGTTGTTGACGAAGGCGACGCCTGCCTGCAGCGCGCATTCGGCATAGAACCGGGTCGCTTCTTCGGAGCCCACTGGCAGATAGTTCATCAGCACCTCGGCGCCGGATGCCTTGAGCGTTTCCACCACCTCATCGCGTGTCGGCTCGGGCGCATCGGCGAGTACGAAGCTGCGTTCCTCGGGGTAGTCACGCATGTGTTCGGAGAAGCCGTCGAGCACCTTGCCCATTTGCACCGTCACGCCGCTGTCGGGAATATCGCTGCAGAATACGGTGGTGCAATTGGGTTTTTCGAAAATGGCCTGGCTGACATCTTTGCCGACCTTACGCTTGTCGATATCCCAGGCGGCCACCACTTCGATGTCGGAAGGCCCATAGCCACCGATGACGGGGTGCATCAAACCAATGGCTTCAGCAGGGTCTTTGTCCTTGTAGTAGTGAATGCCCTGAATCAGGGAGCTGGCGCAATTGCCCATCCCCACGATGGCGATCTTGATCTTTCTATTCATAAACGATTCAACCTCATACAGACAGAAGAAACGCCGCACTGCGGAACCACTTGGCGGCGTTCCGGAGTAGCGAAATGAACAGGATTGTCGATCGGTTGCAGCAGCGCTGCTGCAACCGGTGAAGTGTTTCATGGGGCCGGAAATACCGATTTCAAGCGCATGACCGGCCACTGGAAGATCGAGAGTGGCGGCGAGCAACGCCCGCCGCCGGCGCGTTGTTCACTGCTTGGTGAAGGTGAATTCTTCACCATTGCGCTTGACGGTGACCCTGGCGCGTTCGAATGTATATTCTTCGCCATCTTCGAGCTTGTGCAGGTCGCCCGCGCAACTGGCGGTCAAGTCCCGCAGCACGCCGCAGTGGATCACGCCCAAGGTGTCATAAGTGTTGGGAGTCAATGTCACGCTTTCAGCCATGATTTACCTCCGTTGCTTATGGTTGAGTCGAAAACAAACGCCCTGAAAGACTGATGTCTGTGGTATTTGGTTTCAAGAATGTCCCAATAGATGCATGGGTATCCGGCGGGTCGGATGGCGCAGTCGCAGTCGTGATCCAGTGAGAAATTCGGGTCAGGGCAAAACAGGATGCAGGGCGCGTTGCAGCGCTTCGTGGTCATCCCTGATCAGGCCCAGGCGAATCAGCAGGTCGATGATGACCAGGTTGCAATTGGGTTTGAACCGTGTGGTGTCGCGAACGATCCCGGCTACCGTTTCCAATGGCATCAGTTCGAACGATTCCACTTCGCCATCGTTGCTGCGAGGGGTGAAATCCACCGGTAACCGCAGGTCGAAGCAGAATAGCGTGTCCGGCTTGAGGCCGCGTTCCGTGCGGCTGCAGTAGGTGATTCGGCCAACCTGCTCGGCGCGTGATGCCAGTTCCGCTGGAATGGAGGCCTCTTCGTCGGCTTCCTTGATGACGTTCTCGAGCAGCCCCAGCCCGGCCGGCTGACCACCGGCAACGATATGATCCAGCATGCCGGGAAATGTCGGCTTGTCGCGTGCGCGGGTGGCCACCCACAGCTGCCAGCCTGCATCGGTCTCCACCAGGCCGTTGACATGAACGCCATAGGCGCGCATACCGAAATGGATCACCGCGGCACGTTCGAGACGCATGACCGGCTCGGCGCTGAAGTCATTCTTGATGTCGAACAACTCGTTGTTCCAGGACTTGATGACACCCTGCGCCGCCAGTCGGCGGGTCACCTCGGCCAGCGCCCGGGTTCGCTGATCGGGGGTCTCGAGTCTGTCGGACAGTTGTACGCCCGCTGGCGTGAATTCGAACAATGCCGGCCATGCCTTGAGTTTTTCCGCAAATTCTCCAGTCAGGAAACCATAACGTTCGCCGGCGATGTGGAACGGCAGCAGGTCGTCGATCCTGCAATCGTTGCAGGCGCGGATTCGATCGAAATAACTCACCGACCAACATCACCTCTTTCGGAACGGCGCCCTGCGCGGTTGCCAGCCGCGCACACCCCAGGGCGTGTATAAAAGCTCACCCCAGCCACCGCGCCGGGGAGGGAGATCGAAGGGAAATTTTTCATTTTTTCGGTACATGGAATCAACACCGTATTCTCGCACAAACATCGTCACACCTCATCACGGTTGTTTCAGAGACTTGAGCATGCCCCTGCTCAACCGCGGCGTCGGTGAAACAGGTCAGCGCCATGGTGTGAATAATCACTGGGCCATCGACGCATGATACGCCTGTCGGCCCCGAAAACCGGGCTGGTGAGAAATCCGGTCGGGTTTCCCTGTAATATACGCTGCATGACGGGTGTGTGATGCACCTTCCCCAAAAGCGGAGAGAACGCCATGCTCGACGTGATCAACAAGATTCTGCTCGCACTGATCATTTTGACAGCCATCGTACTGCTTGGCTGGTGCAGCCCACGGTGGCACCATCGGCC
>CAZTJP010000158.1:0-5326 GCA_964613895.1 uncultured Thiotrichales bacterium
GTTCGCCACCTCAAACAGGGAACTGGTGAAGTAGCCTGCTATGCGCTTGTAGCTAATTGCACCTTTCAGGTGTTGCAACAGAAAGGAGTGATCGAGGCGGTGGGTGCGGGAGGAAAAGCGGCGGATGGTCATCCCGATCGCGCACGGGATTCCCGCACCGCTTCGACAATATCCTTGGTCGTGGCCGGGGTCTTCACCCCGGGTCCATCGAAGGGCGATTTCGCGGATTCTTTCTTTTTGGCGCGGAGGACGAATATCGAACCATCCCGCCGGCGAATCAGCACTTCTTCTTCCTGGGCGATCTCGAGCAACCTAGCGAGGTTCTGACGGGCTTCCGAGTAGGTGAAGACTTTCATGATGTCACAACTCCAACAATTCCAGACCCATATCCACGACCACCTGCTGCATGCGCCCTTCAAGTACCCCCATGCTCGAGCCGGTAGTATAGGAGGAAAAGCGGCGGGTCATGGATGATAGATTATCTCTTCTTCGGCTTCACGCCACCTCGCCGCCCGAGCCCAAAACCGACCCGATAGAGATCGGGCATGTCGATTCTGCCATCCTTGCGCATTTCGAACACGCCGAGCTGCAACAGATCGTCTCGGACGCCTTCCCACCCTTGTTCTATGTGTTCAGGAGGAAGAACGTCATTGGCAATTACCTGTTGCGGCCCATCTGGAAATGCCCCTTTCCACCTGTTCAGGATATCCTCGAAAACGAT
Organism: uncultured Thiotrichales bacterium; assembly: GCA_964613895.1. Taxonomy (GTDB): domain Bacteria; phylum Pseudomonadota; class Gammaproteobacteria; order UWMA-0217; family UWMA-0217; genus HyVt-560. The sequence goes on from CAZTJP010000158.1 coordinate 722, forward strand.
GGGTACAGTCAGGCCGGCAAGAGGTCTCAGAATGTTCCGAATCCAGGGGTAATCCTCCGCCAATTCATTGACCCGGATGTCAGAGGCTTTCTGCACTCCTCGCTTGATACTTTCATAATGAAGGGCATAACCATACTCTGGATAACGCTCAAAAGAATCCCCCGCCGCTTGGCGAATGGCCGCCAGGAAGGACCGTGGCGAGGTGCGTCCCTGCCCGTCGGCAAGGTGCCCAACGGTCCAGACATAAGGAACACCGCGACGCCGGTCCCGGCCCATCCAGGGCCCAGCCAGGGCCTCGAATAACGCTCGTTGTGCCGGTGTCTCTCGCTTGAGTTCCTCAGCGGGCGACCATATACCGCCAGCATATTGAGGTTCCGCACTTACCGTAGCCGAGTAGACCCGGCGCAAACATTCTCCGTGGTTATCCGGGCCATTAAGCAGATACTGCCATAGCAGGCCATGCAGATCATGTCGCGCCCAGGTGAGTTCAGCCTTGGTCGCCAATAACTTGGAAGCATCCGGGAAATCAATGACACGATCCAGTTGGTCTTCGCGGAGAAACACCTTGGCCGACAGGTACCGATACGGCTTGAGCCAGAGTACAAGCCTCAACAAGTCGCGCACGATCTTATCCAACACCTGCCAACGACTGCTTAGCCGGTCCAGAGCATCGAACACCAGTAGACCTGACCGGTCATCTTTCTGATATTTTTCATTGGCCAAGATTACCATCCTAGCTACTGGCTCTGGGTTTTCCTTGACCCAGTCAACTGTATCAGACCATTTATCTCGAGGAACAATTTCACCGAGAATATCCGCAGTCCAACGAATCAAGACAGCGCGCCATACATGATAAGCCTCGAACCCGTTCTCGATCAGCCGAACGAAGGTATCGGAGTCAGGATATAGAGCCAGGTCTGTCGATTCCTTGAATCCGACCCGGATATCGGCCCTTTCCAGCTCCGGAACAGCTGCGCCCAATTGCTTGCGGAGCAAGGAATCCGCCAGGGCGGCAGTCCATACTGACTTGCCCACACCACGCGTACCTATGACCAATTGGCTCTCCAGACGCAACGCTTTCAGGTGAGCGGGAGGAATATACAAATGCTCCGGTGGTGGAGCGGCACCAGAATACGAAGTGTCCTCCGGCAGGGCCTTGATGATGGCCTCGCGTACTGTAACGCTATCACACATTCTCCTCACCTTTGTCTGGAATCAGACCATCTATCCCGTTGATCAAGGGAGCGAAGACCGCTTCCACTTCATTACGCTCGACTGCCCTCAGGCGATCATGCATGGAGTACAGCGCCGCAAATCCCCGATTCCACTTGATCGCCCAAGGGTAGTGCGGCGCCACCTCATCCTGCTCGTCGAAACTGAAATAGTCCGCCTCGGATTCTCCGGGGGGAATTTCATCGTACAAATGCCTGGTGAAAAGATCCGCAGCCGATTCCCGCAGCCGCTCGAAGTAGTCCCTGCGTGTCTCATCGTCCGGGATCATCGCCCCGACCAACTGCAAGCGTTCACGTATTTGCTCCACCATGCCACTACGGCTCCAGAACTCAAACAACACCCGGTAGCCCGACCATGTTTGCTCACCGTCGATAGCGAACAACAACACCAACTGGGCGCCGAGACCGGTAACGCAACTCGAAGCCACTTCATCAATTCCGGCACGGGAGTCGAGCAGGATCACATCCGGCTGCCATCGTTTTTCCAGGGCAGCAATCAAACGGTTCAACCGCCCGGACCAATTCTCGTGAGTGCCGTCTTCAAGAATTTTCGGCATCCACACTCGCCCCAATTTGGAAATGTATTCTCCCGGATGGGCACCGTGTGCGGGAACGACATAAATCTCACCATCATGTGACAGAGCGCTGGTGGCAACCAAATCATAAAAAACCGCATCACCGTTATCGACGAGATCCTCGATCAGCCAATCTGTAATACCATAGGCCGGCCTACAATCTTCAGGAAGCAAGGCGGAAGACAGCCCTGGTGACTCCAGGTCGAGGTCCAATACAAGAACACGCTTCCCGGATTGTGCCAGAAACCATGCGCTGACTGCCAAAGCGGTGGAACGCCCCACGCCTCCCTTGATGGAATAGAAAGCGATACGGGGAACGCCATGTGCAACGGGTGCAATGTGGTCCCAGTGGCTCTCCACCGCCAGTCGGTCAATAACCTGCACATTCGAGAGCCCTTCCAACATGAACCCGGATGCGCCTGCGCATGCCATGTCCATATCTTCCTCGTACAGGATCATGGCATCAGTTGAGTAGGCATGGGGCCTGAGTTTTTCCGCAAGCTTTTGCGCTAGAGATTTGATCTGTTCGTTGTGAGCCTGAGCTTTTGTGTTGACAATCAACCGCACCCGGCCATTCAGGTCCCGGTTGATAATGAGCTTGTCAAGATGCCCGAGCAATTCCTTATGCTCGTCAAGAATTTCGATAATACGTGGCAAGATTTCATCAAAGGTAATCATATCAATCCATCCCGTCTGGCCTTATCAACCAGTTGCCTTACCAACTTTGCGCCAGATTGATGCGATTGTGCGCGCGTTTGATCAAAATTTGATCGGTTTGCATAGCGTTGTGATATATCCCAATCTGCAAATGGATTGTTGGTAGGTAATGTATAATGCGCCCCCTGGGGATGTCCGCAACGATAGCTTTCATAACGTGCCCAGATGCCATCGGCATGTTTTTTGTCGTCAGGAGGTGGTACTCCGTCATGATTGACTTGCATGCCGAAGGCCAACATCAGCCGTTTCAGCCCACACTCTGCTGCCATCCCATACAAATGGTCTGCATTAGCCCACCTTTTATTGAGATACAACATTTCGGCATCTTCCCAATGTCGCTCATGAGCGTCTTCAAAGTCACTGTTCATGATGCGTAACATCCTTCATTGCCCCAATGCCCGCAAGTTTTTCAAGCGCCCGCCCAGTACTTCTGCGGCGTCGCGCACTTCAGGTTCGGGCGCCTTGCGCTCGATGAAGGCGAGCATGTCGATCAGCAGCGGTCGGATGTCGAGGAAGTCCGGTAGATCCTCTTGCAACTGTCCGATCACGACCTGGGGTTCGGTTTCTGCCAGCAGTTGTTGCAGGCCGATAATGAGCCTGCCCAGCCAGGTGGGACCGATCTCGGTGCTGTCAGTGAGGTCACGGGACTTGAACTCGGTGATGCGTTTGAGCCGGGCTTTGTTGGCCTTCATGTTGCCCATTACCCTGGCATAGTCCTGCACCCGGAAGGCTTTGGCGAAGTTTTGGTAGTTGTCCAGCTTGCTGGCGCCAGTCGTCTCCATGTCCATCATGCGCAGGTAGAAGCGCTGGATGCCCCCCAGCTTGGCCCAGGTCTCCGCGCTCAAGCCTTCAGGCACCAGCAGGCTGTTGGCCGCTTCGGCCGCCTGTTGCACGATCTCATCCACCACCGTGGTTTCACCCCTTGCGCGTGGGCGCAGCGCAAAGGTGGTGACATCCTCGCCGCCGATGGTGGTGTAGGCGGTAAGCACCTTGAGTGCCGCGGCGTAGCCAGCCATTTGCAGGTCAGAATCGTTGAAAACAGGCTCGCCGTGCTTGTCCTTGACCTCGTCGTTGAGGTGCATCATGGTCTCGATCTGACGCTGGACCTCGGCCCGCACCGCGGGCAGGATGCGCTGCTTGAAGCCAGCGCGGGAGCCTTCCGGGCGCTTGCGCAGCATCAGGATCACCGTGCCCTGCACATAGCCGCCTTTTTTCAATTCTGAGGTGGTCTCGGTGGCGATATACCAGGCTGCCACGACTTGCAGACCCGACGCCCAGAAGATGCCCACCATGTCGGACCAGACGCCAGTGTCCTGGTGGGTGAACATGACGCATTGCATGCCGTTGTCCGGCATGTGCTCGGCCATCGCCTTGTAGGCATCTACCATTCCGCACCGGAAGTCGTCGCCGGAGCCCTTGATCGCCAGAGCACGTCGGGAATCCCAGGTCCATTCATCGAACGGCTTGGGGGGATTTTTGCGCAGCCAGGCGATAAAGAACTCGGTGATTTCGTGATATTGAACCGCATCCGCATAGGGTGGATCTGTCACGAAAATAGGTATTGATCCGTCAGTGCTTATAACAGAAGCGACACCAGAATAAACGTCTGCATTGATATCAAGATATGGAAATCTCTCGAACTTGATTTCCAATATAAAACATTTTTCAAGTAGAAATTTGCTTGAACGGACCCCGAAGCTGAACCAAGTATTCAAGGCTAGGTTACTGAAAACCTTGCCCGGCAAATCCTTTCCGTAGCCACTCTCCCAGTAACTTAGGCGCGAAGCAAAGTCCAGTGTTCTGGCAAAGGCGAGGAACAAGTAGTCGGCCAGAGAATCCTCTTGATCCTGAATTGATCGCTTGGTTAACACGAGATTCAAGATGCCTCGCGCTGAAAACAAGTGATGCCAATAGGTCCAGCCGCGCTCGCGACCAAGGCGTGTCGTCTCATCTCCCGGCTCGATTTCCATATCCGGTATCAGGCCTTCTTCCTGCCAGCGGACGAGGTTTTCCGCCACGATGCGCTCCACCTTCCGCTCCCGCTCCAGGTCGGCCTCGGTGACCGAGGCGAAGAAGGTCTC
>CAZTJP010000159.1:0-5296 GCA_964613895.1 uncultured Thiotrichales bacterium
TGCTGCTGTCAGTCTGCCTCACTGCGATGCCGCTGGTGGTGTGGGCTGCGCCGGTGCCACAACCGGCAGCGGGTTCAGCCGAGCAGGTCGCTGGGGTGCTTCGTGTCGAAGTTTCCGGCATCAAGGGCAAGTTGCTGAGTAATGTGCTCAATGCGCTCGAGATCCGGCAGTTCGATCGCAAGCAGCCGCCATCCCGGGCGCGGCTGCATTATCTTCACCGGCGGGCGACGAAACAGATCGCCGATGCATTGCACCCTTTCGGTTATTACCACGCCCGGGTAGAAAGTGAACTGCGTAAAACCGACGGAGGTTGGCTGGCGAGCTACAAGGTTGATCCAGGCAAACCGGTTCGGATTGCGCATGTCGATCTTCGCATCACTGGTGACGCCAGGGATGATCCGGCTTTCGTCAAGGCGATCGAGACGGCACGCAAGAAGCTGAAACCGGGTCGGCCGTTGGATCAGTTGGCTTACGAAGACTTGCGAAAAAAACTGCAATTGCTGGCTTCCGAGCGGGGCTATTTCGATGTCGATTTCAAGGCGCACGAGATTCGCATCGACCTGAAGAAAAATACGGCGGATATTCGTCTGCACTACGAAACCGGGCAGCGTTACCGGTTGGGCAAGGTTCGCTTCGAGCAGCCCACTGAATGGATCTGGCCCGATTTGCTGAACCGTTATGTGTACATCGAGCCGGGGCAACCCTATGATGCGCGTGATCTGCAACAGCTGCAGAGTGATCTGAGCAATTCCGACTACTATTCCGAGGTCGAGATCCTCGCCTCGCCTGAAGCGGCAGTGGATCATGTGATTCCGGTCAGGGTGAATCTCAAGCCACGTCGTCCGCAGAAAGTTATCTTCGGTATCGGTTATGGCACGGATACCGGCGTGCGCGGCAAGATTGGGGTGACTGGTCGCCGAGTCAATCGGCGTGGGCACCGTTACAAGGCGGAATTACTGCTGTCGGAGATCAAGTTTGGCATTGGTGGCGAGTACGTCATTCCCGGCAAGGATCCGCGCAATGACGCTTGGGGGCTGCGGGGCGCCTATACCGAGGAGCATTCCGGTACGCGTGATTACAAGGCTTACAGTGTTGGCGGCTATTATCGATATCGTGATGGGCTGTGGATCAAGACCTATGCGCTGGATTATCGTGTCGAGCGATTCCAGTTGAGCGGGCAGCACCCCACCAGTACGTTGCTGATTCCCAGCGCCGACTGGACCCGGACTTTTCCCGCCGAGCTGGACAAGCGAATCTATGCCGCGCGCGGCACTTGGCTGCAACTGCGTTTGCGGGGCGCCTCGGCATCGCTGTTGTCCGATACCTCGTTCCTCCAGCCGCTGGTCTCGGCCAAATGGATCCACAGTTTCCACAATCACAGCCGCGTTATCGCCCGTGGGACATTGGGCACCACCTGGGTAGATGATTTTTCGGCGTTGCCGACGTCGCTGCGGTATTTTTCCGGCGGTGATCGTACGGTTCGCGGCTATCAATATTCGATCATCGGGCCGAGGGATGATCAGGGCGAGGTGCTGGGCGGCAAGCATCTGACCGAGGCCAGTCTCGAATATGAGTTTCCGATTCGGGAAAACTGGAGCCTGGCAACGTTCTACGATGTGGGTGATGCCTTCAACGATACGCCGGTCTACAAGTCGGGTGTCGGTATCGGTTTGCATTGGCGTTCGCCGATCGGGCCGGTGCGAATCGATTTCGGTCATGCGCTCGATCAGCCGCCGGGCGACAGCTTTCGGTTCCATCTGACCATTGGCCCGGATCTGTGATGGCATGAAAAAACTGCTTCTCATTGTCAGCCTGGTGTTGCTGCTGTTGCTCATGGTGCTCGGCGGCAGCGCCAGCTATTTCCTCGATACCGATGATGGACTGCAGAAATTGCTGGCGCTGGCGAAGCAGCAAGCGCCCGGGGATTTGAGCTGGCAGCGCGCACAGGGTCGGCTGACCGGGCCGTTGGATATTCAAGGGTTCCGTTACCGGCAGGATGATGGCCTGGAAATCGTCGCCGGCGCGGCTTCATTGCGCTGGCAGCCACGTGCCCTGTTGTCGCGGCGGCTGGAGGTCGAACGATTGAGCGCTCGCGATCTGGAAATCCATTTGCCCAAACCTGCCGAGAAACCCAGGGCTGTCAGTGGCCCGTTGACGTTGCCCGATATTCGGTTGCCGCTCGCCATTTCGGTCAAGGCGCTGGATCTTGCCAATATCCGCATTTATCGCTATGGCGTCGATGAGCCGATTGTCATCGAACGGTTGAAACTTGCCGCGGCTGCCGGTGATGACGGTTTGCGGTTACTCCAGTTCCAGGTTCAGTCACAGGCGCTCGAAGCCGATCTGTCGGGTACATTGACGCCCGAGGGCGTTTATCCCATGGCACTGGCACTGAACTGGCGTTATCACGATTCGGTTCGGGGTGAGTTTCAGGGCAAGGGTTCAGTCAACGGTGACCTCGCCCGGCTGCGTATCGATCAACAGGTTTCGGGGCCGGTGAATCTGACGCTTGGCGCGGATGTGAGCGGGGTGCTCCATGATCCACGGTGGAAAGCGGAGCTGACAGCGGATTCGAAAGATCTCGGCAGTTTCCATCCGGCGCTGGTTGGTGCGCCCCTGACGGCGAATCTGCATTCGAGTGGCGGACTCGAGCATTTCGATCTGAGCGGCCAGGTCGATACAGCCTTGAAGCAAACCGGCCCGTTGCGGGCGGATCTGCGATTGAACGGTACCGCTGAAGGGATGCACCTCGAACCCGTGCGGTTGCGCTTCAAAGAGCGACCGGGCGAAGTGACCGTCAAGGGAGATTTGCAATTCGAGAAGCTGAGGGCCAATTTGCGACTCGACTGGCGTTTGCTCGACTGGCCCGTGGTGGGTACGCCGCAGTATCACTCCGAGCATGGCGCCCTGGCTTTCAAAGGTACGCCCCAAGCCTTTACCGCGCACCTGACGGCGGCACTCGATGGCCAGTCCTTGATGCCGCTGGATCTGGTTGCCGATGCACATCGGCACCAATCGAAACTGGTGCTGGACAGCGTGTCACTCAAGCCGCATGAGGGCGATCTGTCGCTCCAGGCCAGTGGCCGGTTCGATCTGGATGATCACGAATTCGAGGCCAGGGGCGGTTGGCAGTCGTTCCAGTGGCCGATGAGCGGCGAGTCGTTGGTGAGCAGTCCGACAGGGACATTCAAGGCTGCAGGCAGGCTCGATGACTATCGTTTCGAACTGCAAGCCAAAACCAGTGGGTCGAAACTTCCGTCCGGCGACTGGCGGCTGACGGGCAAGGGTTCCGATCAGGCGCTGGAGCATGTTCGACTGACGGCGGCCGTGCTCGGTGGAACCTTGGCAACTCAAGGTCATTTGGCATGGCAGCCGGCTGTCACCTGGGATGTTGCCTTGAAGGGCAAGGGGCTCGATCCAGGCAAGCAATGGCCTCAGGCGCCGGGGCGTCTCGATGTCGCGTTGCATTCGACCGGAATGCTCACCGATCAGGGGCCTGAAGTGACTGCCGATATCGAGCGCTTGAAAGGGCGACTGCGGGGGCAGCCGGTGCGTGGTCAGGGTAGGGTTGTCTGGCGTGGTGGCCAGCTCGATCTGCACAAGATTCGGTTGTCGAGCGGCAAGGCCCGGCTGCGGCTCGATGGTGGGCTGGGCGATGACTGGAATCTGCGCTGGGCGCTGCGGGCCGAGCAGTTGGATCGCCTGTTGCCTGGCTACGCCGGTTCGATTTCGGGCCGAGGCCGCCTGCGTGGCAGCAAGGCGCAGCCACGGGCGGATTTCAATATCAAGGTTGCCGGTTTTTCCGGTGCGGGCACTGCCATCGAATCACTGTCTGGCAAGGGGGTAGTGGATATCAGTGGCCGGCAAAAGTCTCATTTCGATATCCATGGTAAGGGTTTGAGCGTAGCTGGCCAGTCTTGGCGCATGTTGCGGCTCGAGGGTGATGGCGTACCCAAGGCGCATGCGTTGCGGTTGCATCTGAGTGGGGAAGCGGGAAGTTTCGAGGCGGTGCTCGAAGGGGGCCTAACCCGGGTCGCGACTGCGTCCGCTCAATGCAGCGCACCGAGTGGCGTTCACTCGGCTACGCCTGCACGGCCTTCGGTTGTGAACGCCAGTCATCAGGCCAGCTCGAGCAGCCTCGTGACGCGACCCTGTGAGAAATCCGGGTTGAAAAATGGCCATTGGCAGGGGTTCTTGAAGCAGTTATCCGCCGGCAAGACTGTAGCGGGAGACTGGCAGTTGCAGCGCCCCGCGCGGATCGAAGCAGGGGCGTCAGCGGCCCGCGTGAGTGGATTCTGTCTTATCAGCCAACCCAGTCGGTTGTGTCTGGATGGCGACTGGTCAGCGGATAACGGCGCTGCCGCCAGGTTGTCGCTGTCCCACCTGGATCCCATGCGTTTTCGGGAGTTTCTGCCAGCGGGTTTGTCTCTCGATACGCATCTGGACGGGGAGGCGAAGCTGCACCTCGATGCGGATAACCGGATCGATGCCACTGCAACGGCCAAGCTGTCGCCGGGTGTGATGCATTTCAGGCAGGATGGTGAGCCGTTGCGCGTGGCGCTGAAGGCCGGGACGCTGCAGGCAACGATTCGCGGTGATCGGGCAGATGGGCGGGTAGTGATCGACCTGGGCGAGACGGGCAACATCAAAGCGGTTGCTGGTGTCGAGGACTTTCAGCATCGTGGTGGCCTCAGCGGGGAGCTGGTCGCGGCATTGAACGATCTTTCGCCCCTGAGTGCTTTTGTGCCATCGCTCCAGGAAGTCAGAGGGCGGGTCGATGCCGATCTCAAGCTGGGTGGTACGCTGACGGCGCCACGGGTTGGTGGTCAGCTGGTGTTGCAGGATTTTTCGGCGGAGGTGCCACAAACGGCGATGAAGCTGGAGGCGACGCAGCTACGTATTCACAGCGATGGCAGCGGAGCGATGAAGATCGACGGCTCGGCGCGTTCCGGAGAGGGCCAGTTGTCGCTGACGGGCAAGATTGATCCCGCCAGGCGGCAGTTGACGGTCAAGCTCACCGGCGACCGGTTCGAGGTTGCCCGTTCGCGGACGCTGAAAGCTGTCATCAGCCCTGATATGCAGGTCGCCATGGACGCCAAGGGGATGCGGGTCAGCGGCATATTGAAGGTTCCCTCGGCTTATATCGATCTCAAAGGTGCCGGTGGAGAAGGCGCGGTGATCAAGGCTTCCGAGGATGTCGTGCTGGTGGATGACGGTCAGGCGACGAGCAAGAAGGCCCCGGGCAGTCAGCTCGATCTCGATCTGAAGATCGAGCTGGGTGACGATATCCGGGTGA
>CAZTJP010000160.1:0-5211 GCA_964613895.1 uncultured Thiotrichales bacterium
CGCCCAATGCGGCGCGCTGACTGGCGTTCACTGAACGTTCAAGCAGCGCGTACCGACTGGCTCGTAGGATGCCGCTCGAGGGCATCGAGCAGGGCGGTTTCCATCAATTCACCGGCTTCGGGCCAGGTATAGCTGCTGGCGGTGGTGAAGGCGTTGTCGGACAGCGATTTCCACTTGTCCACCGGGCAGTCGAGTACACTGGCAGTCTTGCGCACCAGAGTTTCGATATCTTCCGGGTTGGCGAGGTAGCCATTGTAACCATCGGAGATCAGTTCGGGCATGGCGCCGACGCGGGTGGTGACCACTGGTGTACGGCAGGCCATCGCCTCCAGTGGCGTCAGACCGAAGCCGTCCTGCCTGGAGGTATAGAGCCAGGCATCGCAGCGGCAATAGATTTCCCGAATGGTTTCCTGGCCGGGCTTGCGGTGGAATTCGATCCAGTCGGGCAGATCATGCTTGTAACCGGGTGACGGATTGCCAAAACACAGGCCGCGCAGCGCGGGAAATTGCTGGCGCAGTTTGCCCAATACCTCGATGGCGGTCCGGGTGCCCTTGCCCGGATAGTCGGAAAAAAGAAAACCGACCACGGGTGATGGCTGGCGTGTGCGCAAGGGCGAATGGAAGCGGGCCAGGTCGACGCTGTTGTGGATGACCTGATGCACGTTCACATTGAGCTGTTTTCGTCCCAGCTCGGCCAGCCAGTGCGATACCGCGATCTTGTAGAAGGGCAACCGCCAGGTGGCGTTCACTTTGTCGGCGGGGCTGACATCGGTGACGTCATAGCCCTGAATGAAATGTACCTTGGCCCCTTTTTCTGGTGGATAGTCATTCACCCATTCGACGGTTTTCCACCAGGTGGCGATCACGATATCGCCATCGGGTACGTCGTCGGCGGCGACCGGGCGGTGCTGTTCCAGGGTCTTGACCTGGTAGCAGGCATCTTCGTAAAAGCTGGTCTCCATCGGTGTATCGACATGCCAGCCTTTCATGCCCAGCATCGATTTGATGCGCTGCCGGATCGGCGCCGGCGGTCTGGGCGGTGCGATCACGGTCACCTCGTGGCCGCGGGCATGCAGTTCACGCGCATGACAGGCGACAATGCGGTTGCCGCCACTGAGATTGTGTTCCGGCAGGATGAACGAGATTTTCATGACCACCCCCCTAGCGCAAATAGTCGAACAGCGTGCGTGAACCGAAGCGGGTGTAGGTCTGGCGCAGTGCTTCCAGTGTCGTCGATTCGTTCTTCATGTCACTGATCGCGCGCACCAGGTCGGTATCTTCGATCTTCGAGCGGGTCTGCTTGAGTACCAGATCGACCGACTCGTTTTCCGAGCGGGTGTTGTCGATATATCGCAACTTGGCGCCCAGTTCGCTGTGTACCGAACCGATATGGTCCAGCGCACGATCGAGTCCGTTCATCACCTGGTTGATGCGTTGGTGATAGGCGGCACGTTCGGCGCCACTCTGCGGCCTGTTGGCAAGGGCCTGATAGAAGCGATCGACCGTCGAGAACAAATCCTCGTTGCGGCTGGGCGATATCGTGAATGCATCGCCAGCGGCCGGTTGGCCCGATATGGCGACTTCGATGCCGTCGAAACGAATCGGCGCATCGGCGCTGAACGGCTGGCTGGCCAGCACCGTCGCGCCGCTATCGCTGTTGATGACATCGAAGCTGTTGGCCGAGGAGAATTCGATCCGGTAGTTGGCCTGTGTCAGTACCGATGGATCAATGACCGAATCGTGACCAATGACGCCCGTGCCGGTGTTGGTGCTGTCGAGATCGATGCTGAAATAGCCATTGCCGTTGAGAATCCGCTGAAAGATATGGTCGCCCGTGCTGGCGTCCGGCACCTGGCGCGAATCGCTGATGCGAATCTGGTTCTGGGTCTGATCGCCATTGTAGACCACGGAGCCGTTGAGCATCGAGAACGGTTGGGTGCGATTTTTGGCGCCACTGAATAAATATTCACCTGTGGCGGTTTGTGTATTGGCATAATCGAGCAGCTGATTGCGGATCTGGCCGACTTCGAAGCGGTAGGCTTTGAGGTCGTTGCTGTTCAATGTGCCGGAATTGGCGGCAATGGTCAGTTCCTTGAGACGTTGCAGAGAATCGGTGAGATTGTTCAATACCGACTCTTCCTGCTGCAGCCGCTGTTCGACTTGTGAGCTGTTCTTCTTGTATTGTTCCAGCCGAATGATGGCCGCATCGAGATTTTCGGTGGCGGCCACCTGGGCGGGGTCATCAGAGGGTTTGAGCAGTTTTTTGCCGCTACTGATCTCTTCCTGGAGCCGGTTGATCGACGCCTGCTTCTGGTTCATCGCGGTCAGCGTGAAACGTTGCGAAGTAAAGGTTCCCACTCTCATGACTATCTCCCAACCACCTGGATGATGGTGTCAAAAAGGTTTTTCGAGGTATTGATGACTTGCGCCGCTGCCTGGTAGGCCTGCTGATAACGGGTCAGGTTGACCGCCTCCTCATCGAGATTGACGGCCGAGACAGAGGCGGCGCGCTGATCGACGTCGTTCAGCAGCGCCTGTTGGGCATCTCGTCCCACACGCGCCTGGCGCGTCATCTGACCTGCCATGTTGACGAGTTGGCTGTAGCCTTCCTGCAACGTCGCATTGCCCTCGATCGTCTTGTCGAATTGCAGCCGTGTCAGCAGTTGGCCATTGTTGTTGTCTGCATAACCACCGCTGTTGGCGCTGACGGTGAAAACACTGTTGGCTTGTGGTGTGCCCGAAATGGTGACTTGCCATCCGTTCTGTTCGATCACACCATCCGCCGGCAGGCTGCCGTTGGCCAACACCGTCTCCGGCGTTGCGCTGGTATCGACCAAGCTGTAATCGCTGGCGCTGGAGAAACGAATTTCCACGGTTTTCGTCAACGCCGGATTGTTTGGATCGATGATGGTCGGGCTGGATACGCTGCCGGTTCCGGCATTGGCTGCCGAAGCGCTGCTGCGCAGTGGCGAGGCAACCGCGATCTCGGCAGGATGGCCCAGGTTCAGGCCAATGGTTCGTGCTGCACCCAGCGTTGGTCGCAACAGGAATTCGTCACCAGCTTGTGCACCGGCAGAGATATCGATCTTCAGGCCATCGACAGTTGTCGGCAGAGGCCCGTTGCTGACTTCAGCGAGATCGGAGAGCCGGATGATGCGGTAATTGGCGCCGTCATAGGTGATCCGATAGTCAGCACCGGTGAGTTGGCTGGGATCGTCGATCTGGTATTGGACCGTGGCAGTACCGGTGTTGGCCGGATTGGCACTCGCTGGCGTGGCTTCGAGGCTGAAGAAATCCTTGCCCGGCTGGCCATTCAGGTCGAGGCCGTTTCTGTGTTGCTGGTTGAATGAAGCGCCCAGTACCGTGGCCAGGCGGCCCAGTTCGTTGCGCAGCGGATTGAGCATTTCACGGCGAAAATCCATCGCGCCGCCAAGTGATCCGCCGCGGAGCTGACTGCTGATCTCGCCCTTGTCGGTGGCGACCTCCAGTGTCTGTGGATCCAGTGTATTTCTAACCACCTTTAGACTGTCCGAGCGAGAGCCACTGACCAGGCTGACGCCGTTGGCAGTATAGACATTGACCGTGCCGTTCTGCTCGGTGGTCTGGATCGAGATGTGCTCTGCCAGTTTGCGAAGCATGCCAGCACGCTGATCGAGCAGTTCATTGGCGGTGCCATTGGAACCCGCGGCCGCAATCTTGCTGTTCAGATCGGCAATGGTTTTCGCCAGCGAATTGATCTCGTTGACATCCGTCTGGATATGGGCGTTGACCGCTTCGTTGATGGCGGAAAACTGTTTGTCGAGTCCGTGAAAGCGATCCACCAGACTGCGCGCCTCACCCAGCACGACGGTGCGGGCAGGGGCCGAAGAAGGGTTGGTATTGAGTTGCTCGACACTGTTGAAAAAGGACTGCAACGCCGGTGTCAGGCTGGCCTGATCGTCGGCCACCAGCGCATCGATGCGCGAGGCCAGCTGATGAAAGGCATCCAGCCGCTGGAAATCGGAGGACAGGGTGCGGGACTGATCCGCGAGAAAACTGTCCGACAGCCGCTGAATCGAGGTGACGTGAACCCCGTCTCCGGGATTCAGACGGCTCTGGTCAGGCGGTGCGACGGAGGCCAGATCGACACGCTGGCGGCTGTAACCCTCGGTGTTGGCATTGGCGATATTCTGGCTGGTGACATCCAGCGCGATACGCAGTGAACTGAGTGCGGAAGATCCTATTTCCAGTGAGCCCATGATGATCCATTTATTTGTTGTGATTTCCCTGTCAGGCCGCTGCCACTTCGCAAACGGCTTCTCTACCGGTTATCGGCAACCCGCCAGGAAGATTGAGTGGCGCGTTCGATGGTTTTCATGACGCCTTTCACCTTTCGAGCGTAATTCGGATCGGTGGCATAGCCGGCCTTTTGCAATTCTTCGACGAAGCGTTCCGCATTGCCGGCCTGTTCCAGCGCCTGGCGATAACGGGGGTTGCTGCGAATGAAATGGGCGAAATCCATGACCGATGCTTCCGGTGAAGCATAGCTGCGGAATGGTTCGCGTTTGCGCCGCATCGCGCCATGCTCGAATTCCAGTGTGCTGGCGATCGTCGCTGCCTTGTGCCAACCACGTTTCGCCTTGATGCCGAACAGGTTGTTGCTCGGCTCGCCATTCGCCGCCGGCATGACATGTTTGCCCCAGCCGGTTTCCAGTGCCGCAATCGCCAGGATTGCCTTGGGTGCCACACCCAGCAGGGCAGCGGCTTTTTCCGCCGCCGGGCGCAGACGTTCCAAAAATGATGTCATGGTCGAAGCGGCTCGTGCGGGTCGGGGCAACGGCGCCGCCTGAGGATAGGCCTGAACGGCTTCGTACTGCTCGACGAGCCCGGGGCGTTGACTTTGCGCTGGTGGTGGCGTGCTTGCGCGCGGCGCGGGTATTGGCGGGGCTGGATGCGCGGCATGCCGGAATCCCCGGCCATGGGTTGTGCCATGAACGGGCTTCTGCCGGTTTGCCGTTTGTAGCGGCTGGGCGGGTTGTTTTACAGCGGTGTGCCGGATCAGCGGTACGCCGAACAGTTCACGCGCTGGCACCGGATATCCCGTGGCTGTGTTGCCAGATGGTTGCGATGGGTCCTGCTCCGGGTTGCCGATCTGCCGCAGCAGCAGGTCACCGATACCGATGGCGCCCTGTTTCGACAATTGCAGCGCCAGTTGCTGGTCGTACAGGCTTT
>CAZTJP010000161.1:0-5207 GCA_964613895.1 uncultured Thiotrichales bacterium
ATAGTGAAAATACTGGCCATCCCGGTCCCACTCCAGGTTTTCGTCATAGGGCTCATGGGGTTGCCGGTCACGAAGTTTTTTCCCTATCCGCAAGCCCGCAATCGTTGGATGTTCGGCGGCTGCCCGCTCATCGAGCCCCGACAGCCAACCGGATTTGCCGCTGTCCGGATGAT
Organism: uncultured Thiotrichales bacterium; assembly: GCA_964613895.1. Classification (GTDB taxonomy): domain Bacteria; phylum Pseudomonadota; class Gammaproteobacteria; order UWMA-0217; family UWMA-0217; genus HyVt-560. The sequence continues at coordinate 174 of CAZTJP010000161.1, forward strand.
ATCTGCCAAGCGTTTCGTGCACCTGCTCGACCAGCCGCAGCGCCAGATCGAGAAATTCACTCTGCCCCGTGTCACGATAAAGGCCGAGAAAATTGCAGACAGCGAAGGCATCCGTCCACAGATACCGACGTGGCAGACGCTTCGGATCGCTCAATCCGGTGTCCCGGGCAAACGCCTCCATCAACTGTCGAGCCACAACGGACATGTCGGCGCTCAGCGCTGATAGGTACCCATCAGCCGGGTTTCAGCAACGATATGGCCCTGCATGGCTCGCAGCAGCTCATCCTTTTCCGGGGTTTTGAGATCGGGTAACACCGTATCCAGTGCATACAGCTTGAAAAAATAGCGATGCCGGCCAATCGGGGGACAAGGCCCGCCGTAGCCGGTACGATGCCAACTGTTTTCTCCCGGCAAGGTGCCTGCGGGCAGTCCGCTGTCCTTGACGGCCTGGGGCAGCCCTTGCGAATCCGCCGGCAGGTTGTAGAGCAGCCAGTGAATCCAGGTCATTTTCGGCGCTGCCGGATCCGGCGCATCCGGATCATCGACGATCAACACCAGTGACTTCGCATTCTCGGGTACCCCCTGCCAATGCAGTTCCGGCGAAATATCCTTGCCATCACAGGTATAGCGCTCGGGAATTTCCCCCTGGTCTTCGAAAGCGGGTGAGGTCAGAGTCAATGTCATGTCTTGCCCTCCGTTGGTGGAATTGCCATCCGCCCAGGCAGGAGCCGTGGCGGGAATAACCACCGCCATGAACCATACGATCAGGGCGGGCCAAAATTTCGGGATCTTGCGGGTCGATTTCATCGTTCACTCATGGTTGCACCGGCTCGCTACAAGCCAAATGGAAAGGTATCCGGAATCTCGCCACCCAGCGTTTCCTTGCTCAGCGGTTCGACCGCTCGGGTCTCGTCGAACCAAATGTACTCATCGAACTGATGCGGCAGACAGGCATAGAAATAATGGCTCTGCAGCTCGGTCTCGGGACGATAGATGACACCGATCGCGCGCTCCAGCCGCTCAGGCAACAGTGACTTGCGTACCAGTGGATCACGCGGCTGGCGCAATGGCAACAGAAAACGCGATACTTTGGACGCATGGCAAAGCCGTTCGTAACTGTCGGGATGGGAAGGTTGCACCCGTTTGACTTCCATCGGGCCTCCCCATTCCGAAGCTGCCGCCACCGTGCCATGGTCGGTGCCGAAACCGATGAGATATGCCTCGTCCGCATAGGTTTCACGCACCAATTGGCCGATATTCAATTCACCCCGCGCACTCATCTGCGTGGCGCGCGCGTCACCGATATGTGAGTTGTGCTCCCAGACAACCACTTTGGCATTCGCACCCTTGAAACGCAGCACGGCCTGCAGGGTATCGAACATGTGCTGATCCCGCTGATTCCAGGAATTCTCCTCCACATAATACATGGTCCGGTAATAACGTTCCGCATTGGCGACCAGCCGGGCATTCTGCTCCGCGTCGAAAAAGCGCTCGCCATCCTTTTCGGAGTAGGCCATGCGTTTTTTCAACAGATCCTGCAACATATTCAGCACATCCTTTTCGCAGGCGCGATACTGCTGCGTGATGACGAACTGACCGTACAACGATGGATCGGTGGCCCAGGGCAGCAGACAACCGTAGCGCATTCTGGCCACCTGCGCGGTTTCCGGATCGACCTGCTGCAGATAGTTGAGTACTACCTCGATCGACGCATACAGACTGTACAGATCGAGGCCATAGAAACTCACCTGCTCGCTGGCCGCCAGTTCCTGGTTTCTCGCCTTGAGGTAGTGAATGAAATCCAGTACCGAATGATTGGCCCACATCCAGGTCGGGAAACGCGAGAAGGGTTTGCTTTCGAGCAATGGGTCGGGCTCGGTACCATGGATATAGTGATCGATATGCCTTGCATCCGGCCAGTCGGCCTCGACCGCGATGACGTTGAAACCTTTTTTTTCGATCAGCTCGCGGGTGATACGGGCCCGCATCTCATAGAACTCCGCGGTTCCGTGACTCGCCTCACCCAGCAGGACCAGACGGGCATCGCCGATCCGCGCCATCAGCGCTTCGAGGTCGGCGGTGTCGATGGACTCGAACGGCTCGCATCCCTGCGCGATCAATGCCGGCACAGGCTGGGCAAGTGGCTCGCCAGCGGCTGAAGGCTGCGCTGGCGTGGTGCCCGCTTCATCCTCCCATCCGGCAGCACCGACCAACGGCACGAAGCGTACGCCTCCGAGATCTTCCTCGATGAATTCGGTTTCCGACACGCGCCGAATTCGCAACAATGTCTGCGCCTGGGCGCTGGCGCCCACCGGAATCACCATCCGGCCGCCGACGGCCAGTTGCTGTTTCAGCGGCTCCGGCACATCCGGCCCGCCAGCGGCCACGACGATCGCATCGAAAGGCGCATATTCGGGCCAGCCCAGCGTACCGTCGCCATGCAGGACCTTGATATTGTCGTAGCCCAGCTGCTGCAGCCGCGCTCGCGCGGTTTCCGCCAGAATCCGGTGCCGCTCGATGGTATAGACTTCCTTGCAGATCTGCGCCAGCACGGCCGCCGCATAACCCGAACCGGTTCCGACCTCGAGCACCCGGTCGTCGGGCTCGAGCGCCAACGCAGCCGTCATCAGCGCGACGATGTACGGCTGGGAAATCGTCTGGCTGGCGGCAATCGGCAAAGGCGAGTCGTTATAGGCGAATTCCACCAATTCTTCCGGCACGAACGCCTCGCGCGGCACCGCAGCCATGGCGTCCAGCACACGCTGATCACGCAAGCCGCGCGCTGCCAGTTGATATTCGACCATCTGCTGGCGCAGATCTTCGTATTTCCCCATGACGCTAACCTCCGACAGGCGATCGATCACCCCCGTGTAACAGGAATGCGAGAAGCATAGCGTCATGTCGGCAGCGGCTGCTGTCACTTCGATGACAAAGCCGATACTGTGGGTCGGTTGCTTGCCGCCATTACATTCCGGGGTGGACGCCTCCTTCTGGAAGTTTGCCGGCCGCTGCTCCCGGCACCATCAGTGCCTGACTCTTGGCGCGGATATAGGCGGACAGTTTTTTTGCTTGCGGCATATCGGGCGACAGGCGCAAGGCCTCCTCGGCCATCGACTGGGCCATGCTGTATTGCGCCTGATGCAGATAGGCAATACTGAGCGCAGCGAACAGTTTGGGATTGCCCGGATCCCTGGTGATCGCTTCCTGATACAACGGTATGGCCTCGGCGGTCCTGTTCTCGGTCAGCAACAATGAGGCCAGCCGTGAATAAGCCCCGGAGGCGTCGGGTGTCGCCTCGATTGCCTGGCGGAACTTTTTCTCGGCAAGATCCAGCTTCCCCGACGCCCAGAGCGCATTCCCCGCAGCCAGCGCGTCCTCATGGCCGTCCGCCGGCTGCACGGCCCCATCGGGTTGCGACGACTGCATGTGGCCCGGATCGGGTGCAGCCGCCTGACTGCCGCTTCCCTGTGAACCGCAGGCGACCACCCATATCCCCACGCTCAACCAGCCGCACAAGCGGATAACGGTCATTTTCGACAGCATCACCCGGGACGATTACTTACTGTATTTCTTCTTGAACTCTTCGACCGCCGCCTTGCGCAACGCCTTCTGCTTGGCGCTCAACTTGTTGAGATACCACTTGTGATCATTGGAGTTCAACACCTCATCGAGTTTCGCCTGCAGATTGCGGGCAGCAGCCTGCTTGTTCGGATCGGACGATGTTCGACCCTCGCGCACCAGTTTTTCCAGTTCCGGGATGAACTTGATATAGAAGTGCTGGGCAACCTCATAGGTGCCGTGCCAGTGGGTATAGTCCGGCCCCATCATTGCCGCGCCCATGCGGGCCCGACGGCCTTCGTGATGCCACAGCTCGAACCAGATCCAGTCCAGCTTGTTACTGAACTTGGCGGGTTTCAACAGTGGCTTGGCTGCCGCCATCAATGCCTTCCCCGGCTCGGCGAATTTCTTGTCATACAATTCCACCAGACCATCATACTGGGCATAGAAACTGTCCACATACTCATCACTGTGACATGAAGCACAGACATCTTTCATGTTGTCACGGCGCTCTTCCCATCCCACCGAAGCGGAAGGCAAGCCCATCTTCTTGTCGGTCAATTCGGGGCGAACCGAAACCGGTGGGCGGTTGTTCCATGAAATCCTCAGCCCGACATTGTGGTTGACCTCCTGGGTACGAGTAGCACCCATGTGGCAGGTCGAGCAAGTCGGGCCGGTAAAGAAATCCTCGCCGGGAATCCATTTCGGATTATCCAGATTGAGTTCGTCGCGATGCGCGGCAAACTGGATACCATGCTTGGACTCTTCATAGATTTCCTTTTGTGGGTGATCGGGACCCAAATGACATTTGCCACAGGTATCAGGCTCTCGTGCCTGGGCAACCGAGAACTGGTGGCGTGCGTGACAGGCAGTACAGGATCCTTCCGAGCCATCGGGATTGATGCGGCCGATCCCGGTATTCGGCCAGGTCGCCGGGTCCAGCGCGCCACCCTTCAATACCTTCACGGGCGCGCCGTGACATTGCCAGCACCCTGAAACAGCCGCTGCGGAATTGCCCTTGGGAAACCCTTCGGTGATAAACGCACTGTTGCCTTCCACGACCTCCGCCAACAGATTGTCCAGTGATCCGAGAATTCGTCCAGCCTTGGCGTGATGTGATTCCGTCGCCTGCTTCGCTTCCCGGGCATGACAGTTGGCGCAGTCCTTGGGAGAGACGATGATCGAAATATTCTTCTTGACCTTTTTGTCATCATGAATGAAAGCATCGGGGTCACTCGCATCCGCCTTGTGGCATTCATAACATCCGACCTTGGCGCGATAATGCTTGCTGGCTCCCCATTGCTGAACGATTCCGGGTGTATTCTTCTTGTGACATTTGACGCAAGCCTTCGTCTCGGCGGAATAGTCTTCCGGGGGTTTCTTGGCCGATCCGAAAACTGCGCTGGAAAAGATCAGCAGGCCGATGCCTGCCAGGAACCTCATCGATCTGGAAATATACATGCCTGTCCCTCCTCG